>JAYEFW010000099.1:0-4309 GCA_034658795.1 Thermodesulfobacteriota bacterium | reverse complement strand
AGAAGCGATATGATGGAATAGATTAGAATATCTTGAGGCAGCAAAATATGGATTCAAACACGGATTTTGAAGAAAATGAAACATTGGAATTAAAGAAATCCACATCGGAATTAAAGGAAGCCATCATCTCAATTGCTGCTATTCTTAATAAACACCGGAAGGGTGAGCTATATTTCGGGATTAAGAACGATGGAACAGTTGTTGGGCAGGATGTCGGCGAGCAGACGATACGAGATGTTTCAAAGACCGTGTCCGATAATATTGAGCCGAGGATATATCCGGAGATCGGCAGGGTTATATTAGACGACAAGGACTGTGTCCGTGTTATATTCCAAGGTAACGAATCTCCGTATTTCGCTTACGGCAGGGCGTACATGCGGGTGGGCGATGATGATAGGAAAGTATCTGCAAGGGAACTTGAAAATTTGTTCCTGATGAGAAATAAATCCGGATTGCGCTGGGATAATCAATATTCTGACGTCGAAGTCTCAGAAATAGACGAAGCCCTGTTGAAAAGATATGTTGAAAAGGGGCAGTCTGCAGAACGGATCAATTTTGATTTTAAGGATGTTAAGACGACATTACGGAAGCTTAAGCTCATTTCGGACAACAGGATTTTGAATGCCGCTGAGGTTCTCTTTTGTGATGATAATTCTCTGGAGGTTCAGGCTGCGGTGTTTGCGGGTACCGATAAGACAACTTTCCTTGACATCAAGGTCTTCAGGGGTGCCCTGTTTGACATCCTGAGACAATGCGAGCTGTACATATCTGAGAGGATGAACTGGAGGGTGGAGTTTAAGGATTTTAAACGGGTTGAGATTCCTGAGATTCCGGTTGATGCCATAAGGGAGGCGCTTGTTAATTCATTGTGCCACAGGGATTATTTCAGGGCTGAGAGCAACAAGGTTGCGATATTCAAGGACAGGATAAAGATATACAATCCCGGGGAATTCACTGCAAGGTTTGAGCCATCGGATTACATCCACGGGGATGCCGAATCGGTACAACGGAACCCGCTGATCTCTGAGATCCTTTATTTTAGCAAGGATGTTGAGCGGTGGGGTACAGGCATCAGGCGGATGTACGATGAATGCACAGAGAATGACGTTAAGGTGGAATTCAGGAAGGAAAAGGGCGGTTTTTCCACCATGTTTTACAGAAGCCCTGAGTATGAGGGAGCTTTCATGGGCACTACCGGGAACCGGTTCCCAGAAGAAGTTCCCAGAAAAACTTCGGAGAAAACTTCGGAGAAAACTTCGGAGAAAACTTCGGAGAAAATCATTCTGCTTATCAAAGAAAATCCATCGATCAGTGCAAAAGAGATTGCAGAAAAGGTAGGTGTATCCCCACGGGCAATTGAGATGCAGATTGCGAAAATGAAAAAGAAGAGCATTATTACAAGAATCGGTCCGGCAAAGGGCGGGCAATGGGAAGTGGTCGGCAAATGAAGGGGCAGGCGAGCCGGTCAGGTGCGGGTGATGATGCGGGAGAGCGGAGCAGGGGGCGTGAAGTGCGCAATGACTTTCGGGCTCTGGTCCAGACCATTGCCCGAATCCATGGCGAGCTGGCAGAACAGACGACCCGAGCGGTTAACACCGGTCTGAGGCTGCGGAACTGGACGGCCGGTATGCACATCGCCAAGTGCGAGCTGAACGGGGCGGATAAGGGGCGTTACGGAGAAAAACTCTTTCAGGTACTGGCGGAAAAGTTGAGTGCCGAGAGTGTGTCAAATTGCAGCCGCAGGATGGAGAGGATATCCAGCGTTTCGTGGAGAAGCAAATGATCAAAACGAAAAATTGTAAGAATACATTGGAGATTTGAATATGAGATATGATTATAAGAAAAAGTCTCAGAGCGCCGAAGGTGCGATTTTTAATATTTTCATTAGTTATAGCACAGAGGATTCAGACAAAATCAAACCAGTATTAGATATACTTTCATCCATACAAGATACTAAAATATTCTTTGCTGAAAAAACAATCAATCCAGGGGATAACATCAGTCAAATAATAATTAATAACATTAAAAATTCTGATGTCTTTCTCGTGTTTTGCAGTGAATCTGCCATAAAATCGAATTATGTTCAACAAGAAATAGGAGCGGCAAAGTCAAATAATAAGATCATCATTCCTATTCTATTGGATTCTAATAAGCCAACTGGAATGTTAGAGGGACTTAATTATCTAAATTTCTACGACCAGACAAAACATCTGACAGAAATTAATAGATTGTACAATTTCATTGTCCATGATGTTCAAAGCAAAAAACAAAGACGAATGTTGACTGTTCTGGGACTATTGGGACTCGGTTATTTGTTATTACGATCAGATGATGGCTGAGTATATACAATTGCAGGCGAAAAAGATGATTCATAAACAAGAGTTTATAGAAACTGAAATCGGAAAAATTCCGGCAGAGTGGAATGTTAGAAAACTAAACAGTATCTGACATTCCGCACGTGTTTTTGCAAAAAGATCTATTTTTTGTAAATGGCGAATAGTGGCTACTGCTTGTGATTTTGTGTTTTTGAAGATAATCGATTTATTAAAATACATATTTTTTACATAAACATGTAAAGCATCCACTGTTGAAATTGGGTGGGTTGTGCCACCACAGTATAAAAATAATATTTTTCAGATAGTTAAAACCGCTATCAGTAGAAATTATGGAAAATAAATGGCGACCTGCGGAATGTGAGCAGTATTACTGTTAAAATCGGTAGTGGCGCAACGCCTAGAGGGGGGCGCAAAGTATACAAAACGTCAGGTAAATACGCGTTAATTAGAAGCCAAAATATATTTGATGATAAGTTTGACTATAATGGTTTAGTCTACATTGATGAAAAACACGCAAATGAACTGAACAATGTTACCTTACACGAGAACGATATTTTGTTAAACATTACCGGAGCATCGTTGGGTCGGGTTCACATTGTTCCAAAAGAAATATTGCCAGCTAGAGTTAATCAACATGTTTCTATAATAAGAGTAAATGAAAAGATTGACCCTTATTTTCTGTATGCGCATTTTTGTTTACCAAAAATCAAACACTACATGTTATGCCACAATGCCGGGGGAACAAGGGAAGCACTAACTAAAGGAATGGTAAAAAATTGGGACCAGTCTAGATTTGGGGCACAAAAAATCTATCCGAAAATTCCAGTAACACTGACGGGATCTGGGATGCCCAAGCATACGTTCCAAACCATCGCCTACGAGATTATCTGCCGTACAGTGTTCACCATAATTTCCAGATTTTTATCGACCCATGACTGGTGATTCTTCTTTATTCTCTGCCCAACGATCCCCATAAGGTTTTCGACGTGATTATTGTTGTCAGGGATCTGTATTCCTCTTGTTGTCAATTCTGCGAAGAGTGTTACTTTACCAGCGGTTCTAAGAATGAATTTAGCAGTATTGCTGTCTTTATTCCTCGATAACAGCTCATTAGCGATTGACAGCAACTCTTTTTGAGTAGTATCTATTCTCCATTCGAGCCTTGCAAAATTACGATCTATTCTGTGCTTTTTCACCGAGTTCTTCAACGTAGAAATTATCCCGCTTATCTCTTTTTTGATCCTCATTCGCTCCTCTTTTGGATATTGCTCTTTCCACAGATAGTACATCGATGTTTTGACAAAATGATTCGTACACTGCTGGATTCTGTAGCCGTAATCCTCTAAATGTTGTTGTAAGTTATCATCTCCGTCGCAAATAGCGTATATTTCGTCAGAAATGTTGTAATTCCCCTGGATATAGGATAAAACCTCTGACCAACTCTTGACCGCACCCAGGTATAGTAGAAACTCTTCTCCAGTTTCTAAATCGAGCCCCAACGCGCCTTTGATGCTGGGGCGACCCCCGGATCTTCTTTTTGACTTGGTGTCATCTATGATTATGGCATTGATCGTTTGACCGTTGTATTGCGAATAAATTGGATTTCTTAGTGGCAGTGTCTTATTTTCATAGAATATTTTCTTTAACTTGGAAGAACTCACTTTAACCCCCTGCAAGACGCCAATCAGAAAAGATGCCTCCGAAAACGATACTATTGTGCAGAGGTACTTCCATGGGGGATAGTGTATGGAATCGAGCAGAGTTTTATCTCGATTGTGTAAATAAGGCACTATGAACGTTTTTTCCCCATTCCATCGAGCGTTCTCTTTGCCTGGAAGTCGAATTCAAAATGGGGTGTTTTGATGTGTATTTTTTTGCTCCCCTTCCTAATTTTCGCTTGTTGTACCATATCATCCTGCAAACTGTCGAGATACTTCCTTGCCGCCTGTCCACAGATGTCATGGGCAAGAATC
>JAYEFW010000098.1:1835-4334 GCA_034658795.1 Thermodesulfobacteriota bacterium | reverse complement strand
CAGCCCCTTGTCCAGATTAACAGTTGGCCGCCAGTCGAGTTTTTCTTTAGCCAGACTAATATCCGGCTGACGCCGGCATGGGTCATCCTGGGGCAGCGGCCTGAAAACAATCTTTGATTTAGAGCCGGTTATTTCTATGATTTTTTTTGCTAATTCAAGGACAGAGAATTCATTTGGGTTTCCAAGGTTGACCGGACCAGTGAAATCATCAGGACTGTTCATCATTTTGATCAGACCTTCTATTAAATCGTCAACATAGCAAAAAGATCTGGTCTGTGAGCCGTCACCAAAGACAGTTATGTCCTTATTTGAAAGCGCCTGCACAATAAAATTGCTGACTACCCGGCCATCATTTGGATGCATTAGCGGGCCATATGTATTAAATATCCTCGCAACTTTGATTTTAAGGCCATGCTGGCGGTAGTAGTCAAAAAAAAGTGTTTCAGCGCACCTTTTCCCCTCATCATAGCAAGACCTTGTTCCGACAGGATTTACTTTTCCCCAGTAACTTTCAGGCTGAGGATGAATTTCAGGGTCGCCGTAAACTTCGCTTGTCGATGCCTGCAGGATTTTAGCCTTTACCCGTTTAGCCAGTCCCAGCATGTTGATGGCGCCGTGTACGCTCGTTTTTGTTGTCTGAACAGGATCAAACTGATAATGAATCGGAGATGCGGGACAGGCAAGGTTGTATATTTCATCCGCCTCTATATAAAGCGAAAAAGTAATGTCATGACGAATAAATTCAAAATTCGGATTGTTTAGAAGGTCTGCTATATTTTTTCTGGTACCTGTAAAACAATTATCAACACATAGAACTTCATAACCCTCACTGACTAGTCGTTTGCAAAGATGAGAGCCCAAAAAGCCTGCGCCGCCTGTAATTAATATGCGTTTATTATCATAATATTTCATATAAATTCCTTTAATTGTAATAGGTCACCACGGATTTTCACGGAATTGCACTGAATTATCGGTAACTACTCATTGTTTATAATTTTCAGTGAAACTCCGTGTTGTTCCGTGGTAAAATTTTACCTAAAAATGCGTTAATGCCGGTTTTCCTGTTGGAAATACATTGAACCCGATTTCAAAAAGTTTTTGATGATCAACGATATTACGACCATCAAAGAAAAAGGCCGGTTTAATCATTGAGTTATAAATTTTTTCATAGTTAAGGTCTTTATATATATCCCATTCAGTCATTATAGCTATAGCATAGCTTCCGGACGCCGCTTCATAAGGGTCTTCAACATATTTTACGTTAGCGTCAATATTTTGCAAATCAATCCTTGCTCTCTTAAGAGCTTTAGGATCAGTTATTACCAGCTCTGCTTTTTCCTCAATTAATCTTTTGGCTATATATATGGCAGGGCTTTCTCTTGTGTCTCCTGTATTTGCCTTAAACGCAAATCCCAAAAGACATATTTTTTTGTTAACCAGTGTATTGAACATCGTTGTAAGCATGTTAATTACAAAACGTTCTTTCTGGAAATTATTAATTTTTACCACGCTGTCCCAGTAGTCGGCGACTTCATTAAGGCCATAATGCCTGCAAAGATAGACCAGATTAAGAATATCTTTTTTAAAGCATGATCCACCGAAACCAATGCTTGCGTTTAAGAATTTCATTCCAATACGACTGTCAAATCCAACGGCTTTTGTGACATTGGTAATGTCGGCATCTGTCTTCTCACACAGAGCGGAAATCGAATTTATAGATGATATTCTTTGGGCCAGAAACGCGTTTGAAACCAGTTTGGAAAGTTCGCTGCTCCAGATATCAGAAGTAATAATTCGGTCTTTGTTTACCCAGTTTGTATATATCTCGACCAGCTCATTTCCGGCTTTTATTCCGCTTTCTGTTTGCCGTGAGCCGATAAGGACTCTATCCGGATTTTTCAAATCATTAATAGCTGTGCCTTCGGCTAAAAATTCCGGGTTGGAAAGCACTTCAAAATGAATTTTATTATTATTCGAGGTGAGAATCCTTTCCATAGCAAGGGCTGTTTTAACCGGAAGAGTACTTTTCTCTACGATTATCTTCGGGGATTCAGCACATTGCAAAATATGCCTTGCAGTTTTTTCCCAGTATTGAAGATCAGCAGCCATGCCTGCGCCAACACCAAATGTCTTTGTAGGAGTGTTGACACTGACGAAAATAATATCAGATTCTTTGATCTCTTTGTCTACATCTGTGCTGAAAAAAAGATTTTTTCCACGGGCAGTTTTTACAATTTCGTCAAGGCCCGGCTCATAGATGGGGAGGTTGTCAGAGTTCCATTCAGCTATCCGCTTATGGTTGATATCTACAACAGTTATTTTATATTGCGGGCATTTATAAGCGATCATAGCCATCGTAGGACCGCCGACATAGCCGGCTCCTATGCAAAGAAGTTTTTTCTCAAATCCGGTTTCCATTTTTCCTCATAATGAAGCTCCCCGCCGCAAGCGAACGGAGTATTGAAAATTTAATAAATAGATGTTGATGATAAAAAGCAA
>JAYEFW010000098.1:0-1735 GCA_034658795.1 Thermodesulfobacteriota bacterium | reverse complement strand
CAGGTGTGAAGTAATTTTGATTCCGCTAAAAACATTTCAAAATCTTACAAAAGCTAAACAGGACATAATTATCCACGCTGCTGTTGAGGAATTCAGCGAAAAGGGATATGCAGGAGCCAGTATAAATTCCCTGGTAAATCAATTGGGCATAGCCAAAGGATCAATATTTCAGTATTTTGGTGATAAAAGGGGACTATTCTTTTTTGTGTTTAATAAGTCCATAGACATGATCAAGGATGATCTGCGGGAGATACGTGATCGGCCCACAAATGAGGATCTGTTTACCAGGCTGGAAAAAACCTTTCAGGCAGGGGTGATTTTCTTAAAGGAACATCCACGCATTTACAAGTTATACTTGAAGGTATTGTTTGAGTCGGAGATTCCATTCAGAAATGAAATACTATTATCATTACGTAAAAACAGTCTTAATTACATCAGGTCACTTTTGGAAACTGCAAAACAAAGAGGTGAAATCCGCAATGATATCGATATTGCAAAGGCAAGTTTTGTGGTGGATGCTGTTATGGACAGATTCCTTCAGGCTCAGACGGTTTTGCATCTTGATGCAGGGCTTGGTCTTTTCAAATGCAGTGAGGAAGATGTCAACGGCTGGATCGCCGAGTTAGTGGATATTATACGTTTTGGAATTGGAAGTATAGAAAAGGAGATAAACACATAATGGGTGCTTCTAAAGATACAATTGTTGTAAATGCCAATGTTGAAATGACTACCAGATCTCTTCAGACAATAGTTGAAAATGCTAAAAAAAAGGCTGGTCGTGATGTGAAAGGGGTTTATCGAGTTGATACTGCGGACAAGGTCAGTGAAATGATATCGCGTTTTCTTCTGGAAAAGGATTTTGAAGGTTATGTAATGAATTATGAATGAGAATTGTTTTTTTCCGAATAAAGAGCAGTTAATATTTTATTGCTTTCTTCAAGGCCGTCCTGGCAATAATCTCCGAGAAAGTCTCGAATATTTTCCATGAAAGATATTGCATTTTTGTCCTGACCGGATAACAGGCATTTCTTCGCTTCATCCATGGCAGATAGAAAAGTATCTACAGTATCTTTAACATGTGTATTTTTACCTATAAGATTTGCATACAGGCCAAGATCCTGCGCAAACAGACGTGCCAGCAGATCGATTTTTAACCTGAACACAGGGGTTGAATACAAGACGGCATCGGAAGGGGCCATGTTCAACTTTTGGAGAGTTCTGCCAAGACAGATTGTTAAAAGATGGGTTAGTCCCTGGACAACAGCCATATTCCGGTCGTGTGTAACCGGATCCATGTGCGTAACAATTGCCCCTTTTTTTGTAAATTCATCTTCAAGCCATTCAAGCCATTTGGTTCCTCTTCCATGGCATACGATTATATTTTGCCCCGTTATGGAATCAGTAAAAGGGCCGAAAAGGGGATGTGTTCCCGTTACCTGAGCTGATGTAGAGGAAAGCATATTTTTTAGAATACTTTCTTTAAGGGAGCAAAAATCCATAAGAAGCTGATTTTGACTCATCACAGGGCCAATTTCCTTGGAAATAGATATGGCTGCATCAAGAGGCACGCTTAGAATTACTACATCGCACTTTTTGGTAACATCTTCATATGTAATTTCCGTTTTTCTGCCGGAAATTAAAACATTGTGGCCGGCTTCAGAGAAAAAATTCTTAAACCAGCGGCCCATGCCTCCTGTCCCGCCAATTATACCTATGTTTAATCTGTCCATGATAT
>JAYEFW010000097.1:0-4384 GCA_034658795.1 Thermodesulfobacteriota bacterium | reverse complement strand
AAGTTATTTCGACAATTTTATGGGTGTCTTTTTTGTATTAGCCCTGATGAAGGAAAATAGTACCCTGCGACTAAAACAGGCTCATAGTTATATATCTATTGCTATTGCTGGAAAATATTTGTTTTCTGATATTTACAGTCTGTTGGATTATTCTTTACAATTTTTGACCGGCAATTCTAAAGCGGCTAACGATGTATTTATTTATACTCATATCAGTTCTCTTGATAGTTTTTCTTATAGTAAGTATACAAATTGTATTAAATTGTTTTTCAAAATTTTTACATACTATTGGATTGATAAAAATAAAGCCAAAAAAAACTTGGCTGCGATCAAGGAAATATACAATTCGGCAGAAATCAATGCTTATCCATGGTTCAAACATGAATTGGCAGGCTTGCTCAATATATTGTCCGACAATGGAAAGAAGACAACATATAAACCTGATTCAAGGTATTTAATTGATGTCGTTAAACAAACGAATATTTGGGAGCATACATTAAATGCCTTGTTAGCTCTGAAAGACAAAAGCCGTACAAAAACAGAACAGATTGACGATGATTTTCGTATGGTCTGGTTTCTTGATTACCGGGACAATGGTTATTGCGATATCAACCCCAGGGAGCAGAAACGAAGGCCAAATGGCAGTTGGACAAAAGGACGTCCAATTGCCTTAAAACGTTTGTGCAATGAATTGGAAAGTTTCTCCTATCTTACCCAGCAAGACAAACAAATTTGCGACCATATATATGCCCATGAATATAAAGATGGCTGGTATACGAATGTTGAATACATATTCGATGACAACTACCTGTTTGCGGTGATCGGACATCCGTTGATTTTTTTGCAGGATGGGGTCAGCCGGATTGAACTGGTCAAAGGCAAGCCGGAATTACGGATTACAAATCAAAAGAATAAGCAAATATTCCTGGAGCTTTTCCCTAAACCTTCAAGATATGAGGAAAATTATCAAGCCGTCAAAGAAACTGAGACCCGGATAAAACTTGTACAAATCGATGATGAGTATCAACGCATAGCTGAGCTATTGGGAAAAGGAATCCGCGTACCCGTCTCGGCAAAAAATAAACTCCGGCAAATTATTGAAAAATTTGCCTCTGATATTACAATTCATTCGGATATCAATGGAAAAAGCGAACAATTGATTGAAACCGAGGCAGATACCAAAATTCATGTGCATTTGATACCCTTTGGAAATGGTTTGAAAATCTCTTTATTTGTACGTCCTTTTGGTATAGGCGGAGCCTATTATTCACCGGGTAGTGGCGGCAGAAATGTAATTGCTGAAATCAACGGCAAACAATTACAGACTACACGTGATTTGGCACAGGAAAAACAAAAAGTAGCGGAATTGATTGATAATTGTCCGACATTACAGCATTATGAAGAAAATCAAGGGGAATGGCTGCTGGATGAAATAGGTGATAGTTTGGAAGTTTTACTGGAATTAGATGAGCTGCGCCAACAAATTACACTGGAATGGCCGGAAGGTGAAAAATTCAAGCTGGCTGGCCAGGCATCGTTAAACCAGCTTCATTTGAGCATTAAACAACAACAAGACTGGTTTGCCGCAACAGGCAACTTACTTATTGATGAACAGTTAGTTATCGATATGCAGCAATTATTGGCTCTTACGGAAAAAAGCCAAAGCCGTTTCATAGAACTGAAAGACGGTCAGTTTATCGCTTTAACCAATGAATTTCGTAAGCGTTTGCAAGAACTTAACCGTTATTCTGAAAAATATGGCAAGGGTGTACGTTTCCATCCGCTGGCAGCTCTGGCATTAGAAGGCCTTACAAATGCTGTCGGCCAATTGAAAACCGATATGGCCTGGAAATCTCATGTTAAAAAACTGCAAAGCGCTCAGGACTTCACCCCGCAGTTATCTTCCACCTTACAAGCAGAATTGCGGGATTATCAATTAGAAGGTTTTCAATGGTTAGCATACCTGTCTCATTGGGACGTGGGAGCTTGTTTGGCGGACGATATGGGATTAGGCAAAACTTTGCAAGCGCTGGCAATGCTGTTGAAACATGCTCCGGATGGCCCCAGCCTGGTAGTTGCACCGACTTCTGTTTGCATGAATTGGCTATCGGAAACCAAACGTTTCGCTCCGACGCTGAATATGGTTCAGTTCGGCGGCGCAAATCGGGAAAAAATTCTAAATGGAGCAGACAAATTTGATGTTATATTATGTAGTTATGGTTTATTGCAACAAAATCGGGCAAACGAGATGCTGGCAGTTGTCCCCTGGCAAATGGTTGTATTGGATGAAGCCCAGGCAATAAAAAATTTTTTTACCAAACGTTCACAAGCCGCGATGAAATTGCAGGCAAAATTTAAATTGATCACCACCGGGACCCCCATAGAAAATCACCTCGGAGAATTGTGGAACTTGTTTCATTTCATCAACCCGGGCCTGCTTGGTTCCATGGAAAGTTTCAACAAAAACTTTGCAGTACCGATTGAAAAAAATAAAGATCGTCAGGCTCGGCGCCATTTACAAAAATTGATTCAACCTTTTATTCTTCGTCGTACGAAAAATCAAGTATTGGAAGAATTGCCGGCCAGGACTGAAATTCGTTTGACAGTCGAACTTAGTAAAGAAGAAATGGCTTTTTATGAGGCTTTACGCCAACAAGCAGTCGCACAATTGTCTGAATTGAAAGAAAAATCCGGTGGCAAAAAATATTTGAAAATTCTCGCTGAAATCATGAAATTGCGTCGGGCTTGTTGCAATAGTGCACTGGTCAATGAAGAAATTGTTTTGCCCAGCAGCAAACTGGCCATGCTTGGCGATGTCCTGCAGGAATTGCTGGAAAACAAACATAAAGCTCTGGTTTTCAGTCAGTTTACAGGTCATCTTAATTTGATACGTGCTTATCTAAATGAAAAAAATATTCATTATCAATATCTGGATGGCAGCACCCCGGTCAAACAACGTAAAATTGCCGTAGATTCTTTCCAGGCGGGTAAAGGCGATGTTTTCCTGATTAGTTTGAAAGCCGGCGGATTGGGATTGAACCTGACTGCGGCAGATTATGTGATTCACATGGACCCCTGGTGGAATCCGGCGGTGGAAGATCAAGCCTCGGATCGTGCTCATCGAATTGGTCAACATCGTCCAGTCACGATTTATCGTTTGGTTGCCAGGGATACTATTGAAGAAAAAATTGTAGAAATGCATAGCCGTAAACGGGATTTGGCGGATAGTTTGTTACAGGGCAGTGATATGAGTGGTAAAATTTCCAGTAAGGAATTGTTGGAATTGATAACGAATTAACTGTTTTAAACCAGTTATCCCAAGCGGTTAGTCCGCGGGTAAGGAGAAAATAATAATGGAAGATTGGGAACCCAGAATAGTCGGTTTCTTGTGTAACTGGTGCAGCTATGGAGCCGCCGACCTTGCAGGTGTCAGCCGTATGCAGTATCCACCCAATGTCAGATTAATAAGAATTCCATGTGCCGGCAGGATGAGCCCAAAGTTTATTCTGGCTGCATTCATGAAAGGTGCGGACGGGGTCTGGGTATCAGGATGTCATCCGGGAGACTGCCATTATCTGGAAGGTAATTATTATGCCCGCAGGAAATTCGCTCTTTTTAAAAATCTTATAGAATATATGGGAATTGAGCCGGGCCGTCTCCATTTCTCATGGATATCCTCTGCTGAATCCACAAAATTCGCAAGCGTAGTTAAAGAAGTCACCTCGGCAGTAAAGGCACTGGGCCCGAGGAAATATGGGATAAAAAAAGCGTTTACGGTTAACGGTTGACCAAGATATAAAAAATAAGAGATTCGGTTCATATTGCCGGGGTGCAATACAAAAAAGTGACATAGAACAAAACGTGACCATTTCGGTGCCAAGAAGCATCAATTGAATGATGAATGTCGAACAGGAAATATTGAATATAGAATTGTGGCTGTTTTTTTTAAAAATTATTAAGTACCTTCCTTCGTAATTCGACATTCCTTGTTCGACATTCGACATTAAGCTGATTATACGGGTTCAACGATTACTTGATATGATTTATGTCACTTTTTTGTATTGCACCCTATTGCCGTTTACGATTAAAATGCTTTAGTCGTTGCATAGCTTGTTCCGTGAACGCTTACCATAGTTCATTGAAAAAAATAGAAACTATAAACTGTGAACCGTTATAAGGTTGCTTAATATGCCAGAATATACAGCAAAAATTAAAGAAATATCCGCACGACTTTTAAAAGAAGAAAAGGTTGAAATAGTCATCGGCTTCCGCAAGGGAACCGTTCCCATGATGAATGAGCCATGTTTTGTGAAAACCCCGGAAGATGTAAAAGAACTTGTATGGGACAGCAACTGCGGCATAAATCTGGCAAACTACCTGACCG
>JAYEFW010000096.1:0-4391 GCA_034658795.1 Thermodesulfobacteriota bacterium | reverse complement strand
CTGTCTAAAAATGGAAATTGAATTCCTACATGAGGAGACGGCAAGAGCTTTTCTTTACAACTTATTTCTGATTCAAAGAGCGGGTCAACCAGGGACCAAATCTCTGTTTCCCAAATTAACCAATCCCCAATCTCGAATCCACTAAACGTCAAATCAACCATTCAACGAATCAACGAATCAACGAATCAACCATTCAACAAACACCTGAATTCAAAATAATTTTCCATATCCTCTCAGCCGCTCGGCCATCCCATTTAGGAGGGACTGAGAAATTGTGGCTTTTCTTTTCAACGGTTTTCCTGTACGCATCAAGGATTGATTCCGTTGTGTTACCAGCCAGCACATTGGTTCCCATCTCAATAGTAATCGGCCTTTCAGTATTATCACGCAGAGTAACACACGGCACACCCATAGCTGTGGTTTCTTCCTGTAGGCCTCCACTATCAGTAATTACAACCGCTGCGTCTTTCCACAGGAACAAAGATTCCTTGAAACCCAAAGGGGGCAGGAGTTCAATCTTGTCGGATAACTTTATATCAAACTGCTCCATCATTTTTTTGGTTCTTGGATGCACAGGGAAAAATATTGGCGTATCCTCGGCAATATGATTCAATGCCGCCGCAATCCCTTCAAAGGTTTCACTTGAATCAACATTGGACGGGCGATGGAGAGTAAGAAAGATATAACCATTTGTATTTCCCTTAAGATTATAGGTGGAAAACTGACTGCAGTCATAATTTTCTAACTTTCTTGTTTGATAGAGGAGATTGTCTATCATTACATGGCCGACAAAATGGATTGTTTCAGGTGGTTTTCCTTCTTTCAATAGATTCGTAACAGCGCTCTCTTCGGTAACGAAAAAATAGTCTGAAATCGAATCCGTTACCATCCGGTTAATTTCTTCCGGCATTGTCAAGTCAAAGCTCCTTAGTCCTGCCTCTACATGGGCGACCTTGATCAATAGCTTTTTGGCAACAATACTACAAGCCAAAGTGGAGTTAACGTCACCCACTACAATGACCAAATCAGGTTTTTCTTCCTCGCACAGCTTCTCAAATTCTACCATTATCCTGGCGGTCTGGTGTGCGTGAGATCCGGGACCAGCGTTGAGAAAAAAGGCAGGTTTTGGAATTTCCAGGTCTTCAAAAAAAGTCTCTGACATCTCATAATCGTAATGCTGGCCTGTATGGACGATCTTGCATTCCACTTGATCGTGCTTAAAAGCCTCTCGATATACCGGCGCAATCTTCATGAAATTTGGACGTGCACCAGCGATTAAAAATACTTTCATAACAAGGTTTCCTTTTTCAATGTGCCCATTTCTCTATTCAAGTACTTAACGAATCAACGAATTAACGAATCAACCACTTGACGAATCGACCATTCAACTACTTAACCAATTAACCATTCAACCATTCAACCAAACGTCAAGCCGACTGCCGATCGTATACCATGTACCCTTTCCCCTTCCATTTTTAAGCAGATACTTGTCGGCGACGAGTTCGCGCAATCTAATCTTTATCGTATTTCTATTAGCATTTGTAATTGACTGAATATCGGATATCGTTGCTTGACCATGTTTTTTGATTATTTCCAATATTTGGTTTGAAAGCGCCGGGAACTTTATCATCTTATGTTCCCGCTCAATCTTTTGAACTAAATTATCTTTTTGTTTTTTTAGGCAGTTTAAAAAAAACAAAATCCAGATCTCCAGCTCTGAATCATCCGTATATAGCGTGCGTTGAGCCTTTCTCAAGGCCAGATAATAGTTGTCTTTATTCTGTTCGACAATACTTTCCAGCGAACTGTACGGAATATATGAATACCCGTTTTGTGACAAAAGCAGCGTTGTCAATATCCTGGAAAGCCTGCCGTTGCCGTCTTGAAAAGGATGGATTGCCAGAAAATGGACAATGAAAATAGCTATAGTCAATAGTGGATGCAGTTCCTTTGCTTCCAGGTTATGATTAGTCCATTTCAGCAAGGTATCCATTTTTATCGGTGTTTCAAATGGCGATGCTGTTTCAAAAATAATGCCTAAGCTTTTTCCGTTGTGATCAAAGGCTTCGACATGGTTTGGGAGCTTTTTGTATTCTCCCCGGTGGCGGACATCCTTTAAACTGTATTTCAGCAAAATGCTGTGCAACTGCTTGATATGATTTTCTGTAATCAGTATCTCCTGAAATGACGCAAATACCAGCTTCATCGCCTCGGCATAGCCGACCACCTCTTCTTCATCGCGTGATCGGAAAGATCTGGTATCAAGACCGGAAAGAAGCTGTTCCACTTCCCGATTCGTCAATCTGACGCCTTCAATCCGAGTTGACGATCCGACTGATTCGATTGTTGCAATTTTTTTTAATGCTTTCAGCCGATCAGGAGCCAGGTTTTCCAGCGCTTTCCATTCCCCTTTAAATTCATCGACTTCGGCAACCAGGCGTAAAATATCCTTTGTAATATTTATAACCGGTTCCTTCATGAGATCACCTTATTAAATACCCATAAACATACCCATATATACCTATAAAATGACATAAAGTTAAACAGAACTCTTTCCGCCATTTTGGCTCTATGCTAATTTTTTCCGCCTTAAGTTGGTGGCCTATGCTTACAGCCCAGCGTAGATATTTCTGTCTAAAAATGGAAATTGAATTCCTACATGAGGAGACGGCAAGAGCTTTTCCTTACAACTTATTTCTGATTCAAAGAGTGGGTCAACCAGAGAGTCTATATATTTGGCTATTTTTCCGGGGATAACCCTGTAAAAGCACCTTGTGCAAACATTGGCAGGGATTCCTATTACCTCTACTTCCAGATCAACGCCTTCCCTTTTGTAGTTCAGGTTGATCAATTTTGCCTCCATTTCCCCACCGCACTCAGGACACTTTCTTTTCTTGATCAAAGCCATGATTTCACCCTTTTATTTTTTTCTGATTTTGTACTTGATCCAATATCTGCTATCCGGCACATACGAAGTAACAATGACCGGTTCTTCCCAAAAAGAGTAATCAACAACAATATGAATCGGCAACTTATCTTCTTTTAATTCAGCATAGATCAACACCCTTTTTCGATCAATGTATTCCTCAATGATCTTGCCACTTATAGCTATCCACTCCAACTTTTCAACTGTGCGAGGAACAATTCCATCCTTTCGAGCCTCAATAATTGCGTGGTCGCTAATGGCATATTCACCATCTATGAACCGCTTCCTGAGATATTCAATATCAACCAAATCTCTGTTTCCCAAATTAACCAATCCCCAATCTTGAATCCACTAAACGTCAAATCGACCATTTAACGAACACTGGAGTTCAAAATGAAATTTTGAACTTTGGTCATTCGTATTTGTTTCGGATTTCGAGCTCCGTGCTTCGAATTTATTGAAAATTGAATAAGTAAGCAATTCTTGTGAATTCAGGAAGTTATCAGCTTAAATGACGTGGCCCTGTTCTTAATCCAGCCTCCACATGGGCAACTTCTATCAATAGCTTTTTGGCCACAATACTGCACGCCAAAGTGGAGTTAACGTCACCCACTACAATGACCAAATCAGGTTTTTCTTCCTCGCACAGCTTCTCAAATCCTACCATTATCCTGGCGGTCTGGTGTGCGTGAGATCCTGGACCAGCATTGAGAAAGAAGGCAGGTTTTGGAATTTCCAGGTCTTCAAAAAACGCCTGTGACATCTCATAATCATAGTGCTGGCCTGTATGAACGATCTTACATTCCACTTGGCCATGTTTTGACGCTTCCCTATATATGGGCGCAATCTTCATGAAATTGGGCCGTGCGCCAGCGATTAAAAAGATTTTCACTATAGTTTCCCCGTTCCTTTATATTCTGTCTCGTTTGACTCAGATAACACTTTTTCTCTAAGGCTTTTGCCTGTTTGTAATCGTACAGATCGTAAATTTGTTTCATTTCTCCCAAATTTCTAATTTCCAATTTCAAGCCGTGAACGGCTACTTAATATCAAATAGGAAACAAGGAAATCGCATAAAGGGGATAATTGCAAGTGTTATCATCTTTTTTTAAATTTTGCAGACTCATACGTGATAAAATATGAGGTTTGTATTTTTCATTATAGACTTTAAGACTCTTACTTTGCAGGTTAATTCCAGCTTTAGCCTCAACAGGATATATTGTGTCATTAACTGAAAATAAAAAATCAACCTCGGCTTTGCCCTGGCTGGTCCAGTAGAACAAATTTGTCCGGAATTTTTCTATGAGCTGCTGGGCTACGTAGTTTTCAACCATTGCGCCATGAAAATGTGTAAAAATTGCATTTCCCCTTACTATCATATCCATTGAAATATTTGACATCGCTCCCAGCAATCCGATATCAAGAAGGAATATTTTGAAAAAGTCTGTTTTGGCGTAAGCCTCAA
>JAYEFW010000095.1:0-4403 GCA_034658795.1 Thermodesulfobacteriota bacterium | reverse complement strand
TTTTAGCCATTGCATGGGAGTATCTTGGAAAACCTAATCTTAAGATACGGCTTTGGCTTCGTGTCTTTCTAACCCTGCTCGGAGTTATGTTGTTGGACGTGATTCTTTTCGCAACCTGTGCCTTTGCAGGTAACCCCGATTATTTAAGCATCATACAGGGGACCCTTATCAGTCGAATCATTATCTCAGTTTTTGCCTTACCATTCTTGTATGGCTACTTGCATTGGCAAAGCAACAAAAAGGGAATTCAAATTGAAAACCGACCTGTTCTTGCTATTCTGACAAAAAGCCCTTTCAGAAGTAAAAACCCTTCAGGAAATTTTACCTATTTGCTCTCATTGTAAAAAGATAAGAGACGATAAAGGCTATTGGAAACAAATTGAATCTTATATTAGCGATCACTCTGAAGCCGACTTCAGCCACAGTATATGTCCTGAATGTGCTAAAAAATTTTATCCTACGATATTTACGACGGAGGAATAGAGCCCTTTTTGCGGCAATCGAGTTAAAGCTATGAATGTTATCAACCGTGTAAAAATAAAGCCTGGGCAATGTGTTCTGATAGTATTGAAAAAAGACCAGCGATCTGGAAAATTAACGGAAGGTATAGTGAAGAACGTTCTGACAAGAGTACCGACTCACCCTCATGGTATTAAAGTCCGTTTAGAAAGTGGTGAAATTGGACGGGTGAAGGAAATATTAGAATAAGGGGATATTGTTATGTCTTGAACAGTGAATAACAGGTACTGATTTTTATTAAAAAAAGTGGTATTGTTAATTTTGGATAGTTTTATATTTGAGCAACTTCTCAAAAAGTTCTGGTGATTTTTATGAAAAATATTCTAATTACAGGTGGTTGTGGGTTTATTGGGTCTAATTTTATTCATTATCTGCTTGAACAACCTGATTTTACCGGCAGGATAATAAACGTTGATAAATTGACCTATGCCGGAAATCCTGAAAACCTGACGGGAATTGCTGAAAGATTTTCTGAACGGTATGATTTTATTAAGGCAGACATATGTGATCGTAAAGCCATGTCTGAAATTTTTAATAATTATAAAATCGATACTGTTTGCCATTTTGCTGCTGAATCGCATGTTGACAGATCTATTGCCGAGCCGGATTCTTTTATAAAAACAAACATTTTCGGTACATTTAATCTGCTTGAACTTTCCAGAAACAGGGTGGATCTTTTTCATCATATAAGTACTGACGAAGTCTATGGCTCTCTTGGAGAGGATGGTTTTTTTACCGAGGCTACCCCTTACAGCCCCAATAGCCCATATTCAGCTTCAAAGGCATCTTCCGATCACCTTGTAAGGGCTTACAATAAAACATACTCTTTGCCGGTAACGATTTCCAATTGCTCAAACAATTATGGCCATTATCAGTTTCCCGAAAAACTGATTCCTCTTATTATACTAAATTCCCTTGAAGGAAAGCCTCTTCCGATTTATGGCGATGGCAGGAATGTAAGAGACTGGCTGTATGTTGAAGACCATTGCAAAGCTGTTTGGTCAATAATGAAAAATGGAAAACGCGGTGAAACTTACAATATCGGTGGCAACTGTGAAATGCGCAATATAGATGTTGTCAGGATGATTTGTGATATTATGGACGAGATGGTGCTTAGAGATGATAGTATGCCAAGAAGGGACATGATAACCTTTGTAAAAGATCGGCCAGGGCATGATCTAAGATATGCCATTGATTTTAGCAAACTGCAAAGAGAATTGGGCTGGCAGCCTGATGAATCGTTTGAATCAGGAATAAGAAAAACCATTAAATGGTATATCGATAATAAAGGTTGGATAGATAGAGTTAAAAGCGGTGAATATATGTCTTGGATAGAGAGGCATTATAATACTTAAAAGCGCTAAGGGCTCGCTAAAGTGTTACAATTATTTTAATCTGTTTAAGTGGCAACCTGAGGATGGGCTGATGGGGTCTGATTTAAGATGCAACCCACTTCTTGATTTGCAGAACAACATCTTTTTCCCATCTGTTTGTAACACGCAGGCTTATAAAGTGTTTATAAAGGTTGTTCATTAAAACAAAAATTTTTTCATAAAGAAAAACCTTTTCAAGTAAAACCCCTTCAATGTCCTCTTTGGTTTCAACATGTCCTGTTTCCGGTGTTTTGAGGCTTGAAATATTGAGGCTCTCACCTTTTATATTAAATCGCCATTCATTATTGCCTGCTTTGTAGATAAGATTGAGTTCGGTTACAACCGCTCCTTTTTGCAGGGAGAGGATTCCTTCTTCAAGCCCGGCCTTGTCGCCCTTTATGGTAATACTTTCAATTAAATCGTTTTTATTGTTTTCAAGCACAATGCAATTTCCAATATCAAGGGATACAAGTTCTTTGTCTGATTCTTTCAGTATCTCCTGCCGGTTTTCCATGACGAACCACAGCCAGGTGAGAAATTCATAACCTAAAAATTTATATCGATTGTAAGATACGGCTACATCAAGCATGTGCTACTCCGTGAATTTTGTGGGCGAAAGTTGTAATAAAAGATCTCGATCAGCATCTGAAAGGCCGGACATAAGATCGGCAGTAGTGTATGGGAAGAGCCTGATAAGGCTGAGCCTGAATGATTTTGAAAACAGTGTTTCAAGTTCTTCATTGGCAGCTTTCAGGTTTGAGAAAAACCACAGCCATGATTCTTCCATGTTCCAGATCAGATCATAAATATTGGGCGTGGCTGGAATGCGAAGGCTGAGAACATCAATCACATGATCTTTGATGGACTTTTTTTCGTTTCTTGATAAATATTTCCGGCCGCTTTTCTCAAGTTGTCTGGCCATTTCAATGGCATAGTGTTTTTGTATGACTTTGGGCGGTATTGATTTCCTGTCCAGTCTCATTGAAAAAACCAGATATGGACCGATTACAAAGGAGGAGCCTTCAAAATCAGGGATATATGGATTTTCAAATGATGTCCATCCGACAGTCTTTTCCAGGGGATGATCATCTATTTCCTGGATGGCATTTTGAGTAAGGCCGTTGTAAACTTTTTCAAGAACAGGTTTTTCAGGATTGCTTTTAACTTTATAACGCGTAACAGATACTGAAGAAGATAATATACCCATAATTCCCCTATTTTTTTACCGGTATTATTTCCGATAATTTACCGATCCTCTTTCCCGTGCCAAATTCTGAGGATATAGAGATACTGCTGTCTGATTTCATAACGAACCACGCATTTACCGAATATCAATTCCCGGATTTCACCAGGCATATTAGCTACAGGACGACCAATTTGAGGCGTGTCTACCAGCCTTTGAATGGTTCCGCGTAATCTTTGGGCTACCCGTTGGGCAGCCTCCGGACTATGCTGTGCGATGAAATCGCGGAGTCTTACCAGATCATGTACCGCCGCTCTGGAAAATATCAGCTTTATCGGGGTGGCTCTTGCTCATCATCGGTACCCCAATCAGACAGCCAGTTTAGTACTTTTTTGCCATCCACGACTCGACCGGCCTCAATGTCTTCAATGGCCTCTGAGGTCTCCTGGCGCCGGAGGATTATCTCTTTTTCTTGCGCCACATATTGGTTCATCAGTTGTCGAATAGCGTGGCTTAGATTCCAGCCGTGTCCAGCGGCAGCCGCCTTAAAATCTTTTTTCAATGCTTCCGGAATCCGTGCCCGGACAACTGCTGTTTTCATTGGTAATCCTCCATGATTTTATGTTTTACATTGTAGAACATAAAATCATGAACGTCAACTCTAACTCTTTATTTTACCGGAAAACCTTTTTGGAATCGGGGGTCTGCCCAGACGCTTGCCTTTACGTTTAGCGTTTTTCAAGCTTGCTTTTACCCGTTCCCGGATAACATCCTTCTTCCTATTTACTTCTTAATTTTAACGGCGATTTTTCTTTTTTGAAGCCTTCGTCTGTTTCCGTTTTTTCTTCTTAGCTTTCTTTTTATTCTTTTGAGATTTACTGGATGTTTGGTCATTATCAGTGGGATAGAAATCATCCTTTAAATCGGTTGATGATGAAAAAGTTTTTGATTCTTCATTAAAACAGGCCCACCAGGACATACTGCCATGAATATCATCTAAACTTTGTCGTTCAAGATCATTTTTTAATCTTTTAAGACACTTATTTTTACCGAGCTTCAGAGCATCTTCAAATTCACTGTATGGAATCATCCCTGGCATAATTAGATCATCATCATACGCCTGCTTGATTATTTCTATGATCTCTTCTGGATATAAATTGCATACAATAATAGCCATAAGACCCCAGAAATCAGAAATCAAATCTGTTTCTTTCCCGGTAAATAACGTTCCAAAAAATGTTACAACATCTTCTCTTGAAACATATCCTTCAACAACAGCATAAGCTAAAGCCTCGCAAGCGGATATTCTACAAAAATCATCAGCCTCT
>JAYEFW010000094.1:0-4422 GCA_034658795.1 Thermodesulfobacteriota bacterium | reverse complement strand
AGTTTTTCCTCGATCATCTGTACGCCTATGACAATATGGTTAAGCAGCCTTCCTTCGTCTGAATAATCTATTTTAATTTTATAGTCGAATTCCCTTATTTTCCCAATATCATGGAGTATTGCGCTTGTAATAAGAAGATCCCTGTCAATTCCTTTATAGTGAGCGGCAATTTTATCTGCAAGCAGTGCCATAGACAGTGTATGTTCGATAAGGCCGCCAATGTATGCGTGGTGCATTTTTTTTGCTGCAGGAGCGGTCTTAAATTTGGAGAGAAATTCATCATCATTCCAGAAAGCCTCAAGAAGATTTTTTAAATACAAGGTTTCAATGGTTTCAGTAAATTTTAACAGGCGCTCAAACATATCGTCTCTGTTAAATTTGGATTCCGGCAGATAGTCTGAAGGATCAATTGAGTCTGTTGAGCACACTTCTATATTCTTAATAACTAATTGAAGAGAACCCCTGTATTCTGTAACTTTTCCCTTCACGCCGGCAAAGTCGCCGGCGGATATTTTTGCTGATATCCGGTCGACATTATCCCACACAACACCCTTTATAATACCTGTTTTGTCTGAGAGAGAAACATTTAAGAAGTTATTTCCGTCTTTTTTCTGCGCCAGATTTTTTTCAGACAGCACAAATATGTCATCGATAATATCGCCCGTCTTAATTGAATTGATGAATTGCTTTTTCATTAAATACCACCGCTTGATTATTTTGATATTGGTAGAGTGGTTGACTACTCGACTACTTACAGTTCTTGTTATTTATTTTCCACCCTTTTAGTTCTTCAAGTACGCCATAATCTGTCATATCACATTTAATCGGGGTTATTGATATGTAATTCCGGCACAGAAAAGCATCATCTGTATCTGAATTATCAATGGAGGTTTGCAGGTCACATGCCTGCCAGTAATATGTACGATTTCTGGGATCAACTCTTTTATCTATATATTCTGAGTATAGCCCAGTGCCATGCTTGCAAATACGCACCCCTTCAATCTTTTTTAAAGGAAGGTCAGGAATATTTACGTTTAAAAATGTTCCCAAAGGCAGTCCTTTTTCTAATAGATCTTTTGTCAGAATCTCCACAAATAAAGCAGCGTCATTATAATTATCTATTTCATGACTTCCTATTGAAACAGCTATTGAAGGTACTCCGTAAAGAGCTGCTTCTTTGGCGGCTGCGATAGTTCCGGAGTAATTGACATTAATCCCAACATTTGCTCCGGGATTGATCCCTGAAATCACAATATCAGGACGTGAGTCAAGTATTTCAAGTATGCCAAGCTTGATACAATCGGCAGGGGTGCCATTTACAGCATGTCCGACGCATCCTTTGTTGAATGAAATTCTGGCTGTCCGTAACGGTTTGTGCAGAGTTATAGCGTGACCCGCAGCGCTCCGTTCCCGGTCAGGGGCAACTATCGTTACAGAATGCTGTTCTGTAAATTTTCTATGCAGAGCCCATAGCCCTTCTGCATAAATTCCATCATCGTTTGTTAATAGTATTTTCATTAGGCAAACAGGATTTTCGATAAACCGCATGTAAAATTGGTTAGGAACGTGGAGGAATTAACTTCCACAAGTAGGCGCATAGATTTGGGTCAGATTTGTTCGATCTCAGATCACAAAAGTTGATGGAATAGCGGGCTATTTTGATATTTTTGTGATTTGAGATCGGGCAAAGGTGGCCTGAAGCTGTGATGCATAGTTGAGTAAGTTATTTCGTCCACGTTCCTTAAGGACTTGCAAACGTGGGAAAAATAAAACAGGGTATTGCCATTTTTACGACAATACCCTGTTTTGTTTTTTAACTAATTTTTAACTAAGTCTGGTTTTTTTATTAATGACCACCAGCGCCAAACAGTGCTGCAATTGCACCTGCCTGAGGATGGGCATAGATAAGAATCAGAGAGATAACCAGAGCATAAATACACAGTGACTCAATCATAGCGAGACCGATCAGCAGGGTAACTGTTACTTTACCTGATGCTTCGGGATTTCTTGCAATACCCTCAACTGCAGATTTCAGACCAATACCCTGTGCGATACCGCAACCAAAAGCTGCTACAGCAATTCCGAAACCAGCGGCAGTAACGCTCGCAATAAAGAATTGTAATGCTTGTTCACCCATAAAACTCTACCTCCTTTTTTAAGATTTTTTTATTTTGCTTCTTCCATTATCCCATTATTTAACAGCAAATAAATTGCTTATTATTTTTTTAATGCGCATGTTCCATTGCGCCGGTAAAATACATTATTGAAAGCAAAAAGAAAACAAATGCCTGAACTAAAGAGACAAATATACCAAGCGCCATGATCGGCAGGGGAGCAAAGAAAAGGCCGGCAAGTCCAAAAAGAATACCCAGGACCAGCTCATGGCCCATCATATTACCGAAAAGCCTGAATGTAAGTGAGAGAATACGTGCTACATGACCTATTACTTCAATCGGAAAAATGATGGGAATCATCCACCATACAGGGCCAAGAAAATGTTTAATATATTTTACTCCATGATACTTAAGACCGATAACGTGAGTAAAGATAACCACGGGAAGCGCGCATGAAAGAGTTGTATTCAGACTGGCGGTCGGTGGAAAAAAGCCTGGTACAAGTCCTATTAGATTACATGCAAAAATATAGAGAAATACAGTTGCAGCTATAGGGAAAAGCCACCTGCCTTCTTCTCCGGTAACACTGATCATAAAGTCTTCCATGCCGGAGAGTAGAACTTCAAAAACGTTTTGTGCTTTTGAAGGAATCATGCTTACACTCTTTGTTGCAATAACACCTAGAGATATAAGTAAAATCATAATAACCCACGAGTAAATTACATGTGGATTTCCATGTGCAAAATGACCAAGCCCGATCAACTCGAAAAATTTGACAAAGAATAAATATGGATGTTCCACTTTAAATTGCCTCCTTGAAAAATAGTTTTTTTACTTCACATATAGTTGCAAGCATTATGCTTGCAACTACAACGGAAAGACCAACAAAAAGTCCTATCGGATCAACATAATGCTTTGATATAAGGACAAATATAATGAATCCGCTTACAATAAAACGCAGATAATATTTGCCTAAAATAACATTGTGAGAAGCTGAATGCGGGTGACTGAAAGCCTTTTTAAGGGTTAGGGAAAGCATATGGAAGTTAATTGTAACAATCAGTCCTCCAAATATGATTCCCTTTGCGAAATCCGGTGTGGTAATTAAAAAGCCGACAATGCTGGCAATACACAACAATATCCAGTTTGTTCTTGTGATAAATTTTATGAGACGTTGTTCAATAATCACAGTTTTAATCTCTCGCTCATAATTTCCTGCTCTTTTTTATTGCAAGTCCTATGTTTCTATAACCTGCTGCAATCCCCAAGCAAAGAAATATAAGCATAAACCAGGGCGATGTGTTATATCTCTTGTCAATATAGAGACCTATAGCAAGTCCAATAAAAATTGAGAGAGCTACAGACAAACCAATACTACTATAAAATGCAAGCTCTCTCCATGACTTTCTTGATTCTTTTTTCATGATTTGGAAGCCTTATCATTGACTGTTAGACAGGCTTAAATCAGACCATGTTAGATTAAGTCTTCTAACACAGGATTATAAGCAAGTCAATGTAAAAATATTTTAGATTAAGATTTAACTAATTTAATAAACAGAAATTTGAAAACTCAAATATGAGATTAACGAGAGGCAGCGGGCAATTAAATTTAAGAACGTCTGAAACTCGCGCATAAGTGAGCCTAAAGAAAAAAGGGTATTAATATCAGTGAGAAAAATAGAACGTTATGGCTTGAGTTTATCCTTTTAATAAAAATATACAAAAGTGCCTCTTTTTTCTTAATGCTCACTAATGCGCTCAAACAGTCAGCCGTTTTAAATTTAAATGCCCGCCACCTCTAATTGTTAACAAGTTACTTTTGAGTTTTCAAATTTCTGATAAAATTATTAAATAATATTTATTAGAACTTAATTGCCTTTGTATCAAAAATTGGTCCGTCCAGACATGCATGCAGATATTTTTCTGGTATTTTTTTGCTTTCAACAGCACAGCCAAGGCAGGCGCCAATACCGCAAGCCATTATTGTTTCGATTGAAACCCGGCATGGTATTGAATGCATTTCCGATATAAGTGCAAGAGATTTCAGCATAGCTGTGGGGCCGCAGCCATAAATAATATCAGGATGGTTTTCCTTAATTGATGTTTCAAGAATATCAGTAACAAGTCCTTTTCTGCCGGCACTTCCATCTTCCGTCGCAATGAGAACCTTCATTCCTATTCTTAAGAAGTCATCTTTGCATAACAAATCATGCTTTGATCTGCCTCCCAGAAATACCGTACATTTTGAGATGTCAGTGTTTTTTTGCAGGTATGAAGCCAAAAAAAGCATTGGAGCAACTCCTACCCC
>JAYEFW010000093.1:7877-16819 GCA_034658795.1 Thermodesulfobacteriota bacterium | reverse complement strand
CTGAAAAAACGGCAGTCTGAATTGAGGTTTCTTTACAGAAATCCTCAACAGAGGCTATTAAATCCCTGCCAAAAGGAAGTTTTCCTAAAAAAAAACGCCCGGTCTGAAATTCAGAATAAGATATATTCTTCATATAAATAAAAGGTAGCTGTTTACGGTTACAGTAAAAGGTTAAATCCAATGTAAGCGTTCACGGAACGTTGAAATTAGAAATTTGGACTTCATGCTTTTGTACTGTTCTTCCCAATTTCCAATTACAAGTTTCAAGTTTCAAGCCGTGAACGGCTACAGATATTTTAACTTTTGATATATAAGAATATTTCCGCTTTAAATCAAGGAATAAGTTTTTTGAAAATATATCCGCTTCAGGTGTGATCTATAGACTTTCAGATAATTAATTTCACAAGGATAGAAGGAGAAAGGCGTATTAGTTATACGTCGACGACTGATAACGCAGTGAAATTCTTTATCTGAAAGTCTATATTGACATCATTTTTTTATTCAGATAGGAAAGGTCAAGCTTTTTGATACAATCTAAATCCTGTGAAAGGAAAAATAACATATGAATATGTCAAATAATATGCCCGATACGGCTGGTATTGAACCAGTTAGATATAGTCTTGACGACAAATTTAAGTTCGAATGCCATAAGGGTGTGAAATGTTTTACTAAGTGTTGCAGGGGTATTAACATTAATCTTACCCCTTATGATATTATCAGGCTAAAAAATCGTTTGCAGCTTTCATCAGAAGAATTCCTGGCAATCTACACTGAACCACAGCTTTTAGAGAAAACAGATCTACCTGTTGTAACTTTAAAGTTGATGGACGATGAGAAAAAATCATGCCCTTTTGTAAGAGATGATGGATGCATAATTTATGAAGACAGGCCCACTACCTGTCGTTATTACCCTTTAGGCGTTGCTTCGTTAAGCCATAAAGAAGGAGCCGATGACAAGGATTTCTATTTTTTTGTACATGAACCTCACTGCCTTGGCTTTGAAGAAGAAAAAACATGGACGATACGTGAATGGCGTAAAAATCAGGGTGTTGACATCCATGATGAGATTAATGCCGGCTGGACGGATTTGCTGGTTAGAAAAAGATCTTTCCCAAAAAATGTAATGCTCACCGAACAAAGCAAGAAAATGTTTTTCTTAGTTAGTTACAATATTGACAAGTTCAAAGAATTTGTTTTTGAAAGTTCATTTTTAGAGCGCTACGATATAAAAAAAGAAACTCTTGAAAAAATAAAGAAAGATGAAGTCGCTCTATTAGAATTCGGAATCAAGTGGCTGAAGTGGCTCATGTTTAAAGATGGCGATTTCAGCATAAAAGAGAAGAAACCTGATTGATATTGGTCGGGTGGGAACTTTGTCGAGTAGTTGACTACTCGACCACTCGACAAAGTTCTTAGTATTCTTCATAAAAAAGTCCTTCACAGCTTGAAGGATCTTTTAAACGAGCCTCAATATCTACTCCAAAGAAATCCGCTACCGGCTGGAATATTTCAGGATTATCAGCCTGAACCTTTCGTGCTGCTTCAATAACAATATCAAGACCATTTTTTGTTATTTTTCCCAAAGGCTTTCTGCATTCTCCGGAAGTAACGTCAAGAATAGCCATAAGGACTTTTATGCCCAGAGGATTTCTTGCCCTGAACACCACTTCTCCATAAGGCGTCATTTCTTTGGTTTTAACGGTAACCAGTTTAAATAGCGGATCTAATGCCGATATCAGTTTTTTGGCCTCGGCCTGTTTACCCTGCTCGAGAAACCTAACCATTTCAGCAACAGCTTTTGGGGCAATATTTGAAACAACGGAAATAACCCCGGCCGCTTTTATCTGCGGGTCAACCATCATATCATATGTCATCCCATCATCACCTGATAGAATTGTAAAATTATTTCCGCAACAAGCTCTGGTATGTCTCATATTTTCTATATTTCCAGTTGCCTCTTTAACTGTATTAACATTTTCGAACTCTTTGTTAAGAAGAGCTAAATCTTCAGGTAAAAGCTGTGTACCTGTTCTGCCGGGAATTACATAAGGAATAATCTCAACATCCGGAAAAGCTCTGGCAACTGGTCCAATATATTCTTTACGTATTTCAAGTGAGCTTGGGCCGTTATAATATGGGTCCACAAGTAACACAGCATCAACGCCAACATTGGCAGCATGCCCTGTTGCGGCAATAGTTTCATTGGTGTTGTTGCTTCCAGTACCTGCTATACAAATACATTCACCTTTTGTTTTTTGTGCAATATTCTCTATAACTTTATTGTGTTCATCCCATGTTAGAGAAGGGCTTTCACCTGTTGTCCCAACAGCTAAAATTCCCGTTATGCCGTTTTTTATCTGAAAATCTACAAGCTTATCAAGATTTTCATAATCAACGGCAAAATCATTAAATGGCGTTATAAGTGCTGTGAAAGATCCTGTTATCATGACAACCCCCTTGTTAAAGAAATTTACCCCCAATAAATCTATAACATTAAGAAATTATATAAAATATATAACTATGTCAAGGAAAAATATTTTCTTGAATTTACATTTCGATAAAAATCGATGTTATATTGACTTCAATCTGTTTTTACTTGACAATATTTTAGTGCCATAATAACTCAAAACACAGAAATTTAAAAACTCATTTTTAAATAAAATTTTTAAGGAATAAATTATGCCAAAAGCAAAAAATGTCGAAGAATATATCGCTATACAAAGGACCGGCATAGCTGCAAATCCGGATTGCGGAACATCTCACTATAACCTTGCAGTAGGCCTGATTGGGCAGAAAAAAATTGATGAAGCTGAGAGAGAACTGCATGCTGCGATAGATTGCAGCCCAACCCTTGCCGAAGCTTATGTACAACTTGGAGGGATCTGCCTGCAGCGTGGTGACCTGGACGGTTGCTTTGAATACAACAAACAGGCAACAAAGGCAAGGGCCGGCTTTTTCGAGGGTTATGGTAATATGGGATTTGTTCATCTTCAAAGGGGAGAGGCGGAAGAAGCTATCGCAGTCCTTAAAAAAGCTCTCACTTTTAATTCCAGGTTTATTCAGGCTCATTCTACATTAGCAAGCGCTTATTTAATGTCAGGCTTGATTGATGAAAGCATAGAAGCCAATTTAAAAGTAATTGAACTTGATCCTAATTTTGCAATTGCTTACAACAATTTAGCAATAGCGTATTTAGAAAAGAGTGAATATGATAAAGCCGTTGAAAATTGTGATAAAGCAACCAAATTCGGTTACGAGGTAGCTCCTGAAATTCTAAAAGAAATTGAAAAGTACAGATAATACACCTTGATTAATCAAGCGGCCCAAATTTAGGAACGTGGACGAATTAACTTCCACAAGTAGGCGCATAGATTTGGGTCAGATTTGTTCGATCTCAGATCACAAAAGTTGATGGAATAGCGGGCTATTTTGATATTTTTGTGATTTGAGATCGGGCAAAGGTGGCCTGAAGCTGTGATGCATAGTTGAGTAAGTTATTTCGTCCACGTTCCTTAGTATCAGCATAAATTATTGGGCCGCATTTTTTTGGCTTGCTCACGTTTCACATCCCCTCCATGCAGCAAAAGCTTTACTCCTATAGTATTGATAGGAATTTGAGGGGGGATGCGAAACCTGAGGGCTTAATAAAAAAATGTCTGCTAAACCTCAATTCAAGTACTATCTTCAAAGTAAAAAATACCTTATAGATGAAAAAACCGATATCTGGTCCTTGCCAATTCCATTAAGCATTAAAAAGCCGCAGAAAGCTGAAGGGATTTCTGTAACTTATGGAGAATATTTTTATGCTGTCCGCTCTTTTTTGGAAAAAAACAAATTTAAATCCATTACTTCTGCAATCTCTCAACATTTAAATCAAAATATAAAGCCCGAAGAAATACAAAAAATACATATCTATTCGGAAAAACATGGAGAATTTTACCATCCCGCAAGGATTGAAATCTATATTAATGGGTCAGGAATCCTTTTTGTATTAAACGCTGCCATATCAAGTACAGGCAAAGGTTTTATTAAAAGAGAGTTCGAAATTCTAAATAAACTGAATAATGAGTTTTCATTTTCATTTATCCCAAAAGTTTACAGCCAGGGTGAAACATGTATAAAAAATAAAAACATTGAAATCAGCATGTTTTTGGGGGAATGGTTTGAAGGTTTTAATGAATTTCATATTTCCCAAAATAAATATAAACAAGATAAAAAAGATTCAAACATAAAAATAGTTATATGGGACCATGAAAAAGGCAACTTTTTTCTTTCTGCTGATGAGACTTTGGAACTATACAGCCAGGTAGCCATGATTTTGACCTGTTACTATAATGCTGAAACTTTTGAGCAAATATTTCCCTGGCATCATGCGGCAGGAGATTTTGTCATAAAACTTCAAAAAAACAATATGGAAACAAAGCTCATTACAGTCAGGCAATATGCACCAATGTTTGAAAATAAAAATGAAATCGCAAAAAATAACACAGATAGTGACATCTATTTAATGCTTGAAGCTAAGCTTGTATTTTTTCTTAATCTTTCAATAAGAAACCGCCTTGACAGGCTTGATGGTGTTGGAGAAATAGTTTGGTCTGATGATATTGCCGTTGAGGGGACCATAAAAGGTTTTTTAAAGGGTTTGGCTGAAATATCTTCCAATAATTTAATCCCTGATACTCTTGCATTTGATTTCATGAATTATATTTCATGCTTTACAAAAACAGATTTGCTGGAATTATGTAATTGCATAGTTAATACATATAATCCAATGGCTCCGGAACTGTCTGTAATAAAACAAAATTTAAAAAATCATGTTGATCTGCTTTATGATGGTCTCGCAAAAAAGTCAGAATTAATTACAGCGCAGACAGGTGGTTTTTAGCTTTTTACAAGGCCATTATTATTCTACATCGAGAGGCCACAACTTGCGAGGTATAATTCAAAAAAATTCGTACTATAATTTTCAGGAGACATCTATAATTGATGCATTTTCGACAAAGAACAATTTCAAAGCCGGTCTGTTTTTCAGGCATAGGTGTACATTCGGGGAAAAAAGTTAATCTGACAATTAAGCCGGCACCTGTTAATCATGGAATTAAATTTGTGAGGACCGACCTTCCGGATAAACCAGGCGTTTCCGCTCATTTTAATATGGTTGTGGATACAAGTCTTGCAACGGTAATAGGTTATGATGGTTTTATTGTATCAACAATAGAGCATCTTATGGCTGGTTTTGCAGGATTTTCAATTGATAATGCAATTGTTGAACTCGATGCCTATGAACTCCCGATAATGGATGGAAGCGCCGGCCCTTTTGTTTCACATATAAAAACCGCAGGAATAGAGGAACAGCCTGGGCCAAAATATTTTTTTGTTGTAAAGGAGCCCATTGAACTTGAAGAAGATGGAAAATTCGTTGGTGTCTATCCGGCATCAAAATTTAAAATCACATGTACAATATATTATGATCATCCGCTGATAAGAGAACAATCATATTCCATAGATATGTCGGATCAGGTTTTTGAAAAAGAAATATGCAGAGCCAGAACTTTTGGCTTTCTTCAAGAAATTGAATATTTAAAAAAGTATGGCTTTGCGCGTGGAGGTTCGCTGGATAATGTCATAGTGCTTGACGAGAAAGACATATTAAACAAAGATGGTTTGCGCTTTCCGGATGAGTTCGTAAGACATAAAATTCTCGACAGCATAGGCGATTTTTCTCTTCTTGGCATACCGGTTTTAGGCCATGTTATATTAAACAAATCCGGCCATACCTTCAACCATGCTTTTCTGAAAAAATTCTTCGAAAACAAAAAATCATGGGAAACACGCATAATCCATGATATTAATGAATTGCCTCAACTTTAACCTATAGATTTTTTTACTTGACCTGCACTAATCTCTTGCGTATCAAGGACTTGCGAAAAGTCTTGACATATCCTTCAATCAAAATTACTTGCCATTTAATTGTGTATCCTATATTGTAACTACTCGGTTTACGGTTCCATACAACCAACCGTAAACCGTAAACCGTAAACCGTAAACCGTAAACCGTGAACCGTGAACCTGAGTAGTTACATATATGATTGCATTAATTAATCGAAAAGTTTGGATTATTTTCTTTGCTATAATTTTCATGTTACAAAATTTGGCTTTTGCTCAGGATCAGAATGCAAGAATAGCCAACATGACAGTAACAAATACACGCGATCATCTTCTTCTTTATTTAAATATTGAGGGGGCTTTTAGAAATGACACGAAAAAAGCTATCTTAAACGGAGTGCCGGAAACTTTTACATTTTTTACTAGTCTTTATCGAGTTAAGAATTTTTGGTTTGATAATAAAATAGCCGATATAACTATAACTCATGCGATTAAATATGATAGTTTAAAAAAAGAATTTATTATAACGCGTTCATCAGTATCGGAAAGTGGAGAACATTTGGTAACAAAATCTTTCGAAGAGGCTCAGAAGTTGATGACACAAGTTGATGGCTTAAAAATTGTCCCGCTTGACAAACTAAAAAAAGGCGGGAAATATCAAATTAGAGCTAAAGCCGAGCGTGGCAAACCTACCCTTCCTTTTTATCTGCATTATGTTTCACTAAAGGACTTTGAAACCGATTGGCATACAACAAATTTCAGCTACTAGAACAAACACAATTCTTTCCAAAATTATTATGAGGAATAACAGATTTAAAAAGCCCAACTCCTTTATTTCAAAAGATGAACGAAAAAGGCGTAAAAGAGAAGGCATTTTGATCGTTGTCATAATTGCCATTGTTGCGGTTTTGACTTTTGCTGAAAGCAGGATTGTTCATTTTGGAGCTGATATCCCGATTTCCAACACAATCCTTATGTTCATTCTGATCAATATCAATTTGTTATTACTTATCTTATTGATATTTCTTGTATTCAGGAATCTGGTAAAGCTTTTTTTTGATAGAAAGCGTAAAGTCATGGGAGCAAAGCTCCGCACGAGGCTTGTTGTTGCATTTATAGCCCTTACCCTTCTGCCGACCATTGTTTTGTTTTTCTTTTCGATCAATTTTATTACAACCAGCATTGAGTTTTGGTTTGATGTGCCTGTCGAGCAAGCTCTTGAAAATTCACTGCTTGTTGGAAGAAGTATTTATAAACATGCAGAGGAAAACAATCAGTTTTTCATGGAAAAAATATCATACCAGATTAAAACTAAGAAATTTTTAGATCCTAAAAATAGAAGGTCTCTTTCCAATTACATCCAGGTAGTCCAACGGGCATTCAATTTTCATGCTGTAGAAGTTTATAACATAAATTCAGAACGTACTACATTTGCCATAGTCCAGGGAGAGGATGAACATCTTAGTCTTGTTTCAGCAGATAACCTCCAGAAAGATTTTGAGTCAAAAAAAGTAATATCGGTTTTTGAAAACATTAATACAGGTGAGTTAATAAGAACTATCGGGACGGTCCCTTTTGGAGTCAAATATAAAGATGCTGAGGCATTTGTTGTATTGAACATTCTTATTCCTTCGGATCTTTCAAAAAATATGGCTTCTATTTCAAGAGGTTTCGAGGAATACCAGCAGATAAAATTATTAAAAGGACCTATTCAGGTTACCTATTATATAAATCTTTCAATAGTGGCGTTGCTTGTTGTTTTTTGTGCAGTATGGTTTGGTTTTTATCTGGCAAAGTCAATTACGATACCAATTATGGAGCTCGCTGAAGGCACCCGAAGGGTTGCGGAAGGAGATTTAAGCGTAAGCATAGGTGCTGTTGCTGATGATGAAATAAGAAGCCTTGTTGATTCATTTAACAAGATGACAAGGGATCTCAGAAGCAGCAGGGAACAACTGGAACTCTCTGCACGAATGTTTCGTGAGCAGAATGTGGAAGTTGAAGAAAGACGGCAGTACATGGAAATTGTCTTAAAGAATGTTTCTGCTGGCGTAATAACTCTGGGAGCCAATGGATTTATTACTACAATGAACAAGTCTGCTGAAAAGATGCTGAATCTTAAATCCGGGGACATATTAAACAAAAGTTATAAAAAACTATTAAAAGGACGATATCTTGACGTTGCAATGGAACTGATAGAAAATCTTACCAGTTATCATGAAGATCATGTCGAGCTTCCCCTGAGAGTTACAATAGATGGAAGTCCACGAAGTTTTATGATACATGTTAATGAACTCAAAGATGATTCCGGAAACCATATGGGTATAGTTATGGTCTTTGATGATTTGACTGACCTGGAGAAAGCGCAGCGAATGATAGCGTGGCGTGAAGTAGCTCGCAGGATTGCCCATGAAGTAAAAAATCCTTTAACTCCGATAAGGCTTTCGGCCCAAAGACTTAAACGGAAATATTCAGCAAAGATAAATGAACCGGTTTTTGAGGAATGTACTCAGATGATAATTGACCATGTTGATATGATTCGAAATCTGGTAAATGAATTTTCTGCTTTTGCAAGATTCCCAACGGCTAATCCTGAACCCTGTGAATTGCCGCCAATAGTCGAAGAGTCTGTAGCACTTTACAAAGAAGCTCATCAACATATTAATTTCAAAGTTATAATTTCAGATAAGATCCCGCGTATTAATCTTGATCGTCAGCAAATAAAGCAAGCTATGATTAATCTGGTTGACAATGCAATAGTTGCAATTAAGAAACAGGGCAATATTGTTATAACTTTGACTCATGACCCTATATTAAAGATGGTGCAAATAGTGGTTGCTGATGATGGGGCAGGTATCCCTGATGAAGATAAAACACGTCTGTTTGAACCTTATTTTTCGACAAAAAAGGCTGGAATGGGTTTAGGGCTAACAATTGTCAGCACGATAATTTCCGATCATAATGGAAGAATACGGGTGCAAGACAACCAGCCCAAAGGAGCTAAATTTGTAATTGAACTTCCGGTTTGAATAAAACACTGAACCCTGAACTAAGGG
>JAYEFW010000093.1:0-7777 GCA_034658795.1 Thermodesulfobacteriota bacterium | reverse complement strand
CTTCCATACTTCAATCTTTAAGCGGCCTGCTTGCGGATGAAGGATTTGAGGTTGAAACGGCCACAAATGGATATGAGGGATTAAAGATAGTTGAAGAAAAATCTCCAGATCTTGTTTTGCTTGATATATGGATGCCGGGTATTGATGGTATTGAAACTTTAAAAGAGATAAAGAAAAATTATCCAACTATTCCAGTTATAATCATAACCGGTCACGGGACAATAGAAACAGCCGTAAAAGCAACAAAGCTCGGAGCGTACGACCTGATAGAAAAGCCGCTTTCCATAGATAACATTATTGTTACAATTAACAATGCACTTAATTTCAGACGACTTGAAGAAGAGAACAGGTATCTGCGCAAAAAGACGATTGAAAAACATTCAATAACCGGAAATAGTCCGCCGACTATAGCACTGAAAAAGCAGATACAGCTTGTAGCCCCTACTGATACCTGGATATTAATAACGGGCGAAAATGGCACAGGAAAGGAACTGGTAGCCCGTACTATGCATCAGTTGAGTTCAAGGGTTGATCAGCCTCTTATAGCTGTAAATTGTGCGGCAATTCCTGAGGAATTAATAGAGAGTGAGCTGTTTGGCCATGAGAAAAACGCTTTTCCAGGAGCAACTTCAAAGAAAAAAGGCAAATTTGAATTAGCTAACAACGGCACTATATTTCTGGATGAAATAGGTGATATGAGCTTGAAAACTCAGGCTAAAATTCTTCGTGTTTTACAGGAGCAGCAATTTCAGCGAGTTGGAGGCGGCAGAATATTAAGCGTTAATGTAAGAGTAATAGCTGCCAGCAACAAGGATCTTGAGGAAGAGATTGAAAAGGGTAATTTCAGAGAAGATCTTTATTACAGGCTGAATGTGATACCTGTTGAAGTACCGCCTTTAAGGGAGCGTTCTAAAGATATTCCTTTACTTATTGAAACATTTCTTGATGAATGTGCTAAACAGAATAAAAGTACAAAAAAAACCATGGCAGCGGAAGCAATTGAAGTAATACGCGCTTATTCATGGCCCGGAAATGTCAGAGAGTTGAAGAATCTTGTTGAAAGGATGGCAATAATGGTGGAAGGCGATATTATAGAGGCGTCTGATATCCCGAACGCTTATAAGCCGGAAAGTATGGAAAGGACAAGGTCTTTCGAAGAACAATTTTTTTTAATAGATTACTTAAAGGATGCTAAAAGAGCTTTTGAAAAAGCATTTATTCACAGAAAACTTTTACAGAATAAGAATAATTTCTCTAAAACAGCAAAAGCAATAGGTGTTAAACAGAGTTATCTTAATAAAAAAATAAAATAATTATAATATGTTAGCTACTATGCCCTCTGCTGACTTCTTCCATACGGTCAGAGCAGGCGGAGAATGCGGGACATCCTATAATCCTTCTGTCAAGCATAAAGTGCACATTTTTAATAAACGTATTAATTCAAGTGAATGATGTTTTGACTCGCTTTCCGATTTTGTCACAAGTACAGGTCAGATCAAGACGTTTTTACAACACAACCCGACCTTATACAATTGGTGCATACCACCATTCGTTTTACTCTTCCTTTATGAACGGCGCGCACTCTTTGAAGATTGGGTTTAAAACGACGGTTATATTGTGGGCATGACATTATTGCCTACAAGTGGCTTTTTCCCGCATATTTCACACATCCTTGACATGATTAATTCTCCTAAAACTATATTTTATGAAATTTTAAAACCAGAGTTTGAATATCAACAACAAAATTTATTGAGTATAAAGTATTTTTTCTGATTATATCAGATTTTGGGGAAAGCTACGATACCCTCCCAAAGAATCCGAAATCAACTCTTTGCATCAGCCTGTCGAGCATCAACGCATTTTCGAAGATCAAGCGGGTTGTTAATCTTCTTGAGAAAAAGGCAAACATATGGTTTTATTGTTTTGGAGGGCAAAAAAATGGCCAAAAAAATCAAGAAAATTCCTTACGGTATTGCTGACTTCGAGAAAATCCAGAGCAAAGGGTTTTACTATGTTGACAAGACCCAATTTATTCCCTTGATAGAATCAGCCGGTGAATATCTTTTTTTTATTCGACCCAGACGATTCGGCAAATCCCTGTGGCTTTCCGTTCTGGAAAGTTACTATGATATTGCCAAAAAAGACCGTTTCAGGGAAATCTTCAAGGGAACGTGGATTGGGGAAAATCCTACTGAAGACCAGGGGGTGTATCTAATCCTGCGTTTCAATTTTTCTGCAGTCAATCCTGATCCTGAAAAGGTGGAGGGTTCGTTTGAGAGCTACTGTCAGGGAGTATTTGAGGAGTTTCTCAGCAAATACCAAGATGCATTCACCCCGGAAATTCTTAGCAAACTCACTTCTTTGCCCACTATTACAGACAGGTTAAACAGGCTCTTTGCCTATGGTTTCAGCCATGACTTAAGACTCTGCATACTTATCGACGAATACGACAATTTTACCAACACCATCCTTTCCGTTCACGGTCAGAAGACCTATCATGACTTGACCCATGGTGCAGATTTTCTTCGCCATTTTTTCAATGTGCTCAAGGCCGGAACCACCGGCAGCGGATCCAGTCTGGCCAGGCTGTTCATCACTGGAGTTTCACCAGTAACCATGGACGATGTCACAAGCGGGTTTAACATTGGAAGAAACATAAGCCTGGAACCGAAATTCGATGAAATGCTTGGATTTACCATTTTGGAAACAAGAAGGCTTATTTCATGGTACAAAGACCACGGGAATTTTCCTTTAGATACCGATGAAGCATTTGGTATCATGCAACTATGGTATAGTAATTATTGCTTCTCCCACAAAAGTCAGCAATCGGTTTTTAATCCCGACATGGTCTTTTATTTTATGCATTCATGTATTGATAGCGGAGACATGCCGGATGATCTTATCGACCAGAACGTCCGGATTGATTATGGCAAACTCAGACACCTGATCCTTGTTGACAAGAGATTCAATGGCAACTTTAGCCGGTTGAAAGAGATTATGGAAAAGGGGCGCATTACATCCTCTGTAACCCGCAGCTTTCCATTAGAGGCCCTCAACCAGCCGGAGAACTTCATTTCCCTGCTCCTCTACTTTGGCCTGCTATCCTTTGCCCCCGCAAGCGGGACCAGAACCGTGCTGCAAATTCCAAACCTCACTGTTCAGAAGCTTATGTACGGGTATCTGCGAGACGCGTATGCTGATGTGGACATTTTCAGGGTAGATCTCTGGAGACTTGCTAACATGCTGGGTGATATGGCGTATGACGGAGTATGGGAACCTGTGTTTGATTTTCTGGCAGATGAAGTGAAAAATCAGACCTCGGTGCGGGATTATCTTGCAGGAAAAAAGGTCATTCAAGGCTTTCTCCTGGCCTATCTCAATTTGACCGACTATTTTCTGCCCGGAACAGAGATGGAAATGAACAAAGGCTTTGCAGACATTTTTCTTGAGCCATTCTGGGCAAGGTTCCCGGACATGGGATATGGCTATGTGATTGAGCTGAAGTATATCAAACGAGGGGAGTTAACCCAGGATATGCTTGAAAAGAAAATTGCCGAGGCCAGGGAACAGTTAAACAAATACGCTCAAGACGACCATGTTGTAAGAGCTATGAGCAAGGGAAAACTGAAAAAGATTATCCTGGTCTATCACGGCTGGGAGATGGTTTATCGGGGATAACTCACTACTTTTAGGAGAATAATATGGATTTAAAAACAAAAAAGAAATATTACAATTTGTGCGATCCCTACGAGTCTTTGAAACCTGACGATAAACGGAATGTTGATCTGGATTGCTTCGGTGAAGAGGGTGGTCGTCCCGTTCGTGGTATAAAGTGGGTGGATAGGCTCTTAAAAGAGATCACTTTTCCTGATAGACCTATTTATAAACTTTTTACCGGTCATGGGGGTTCGGGGAAAACTACAGAATTTAAGAAACTGGCAGAACGGCTTTATGACCCGGAAGAGTGCAATCTTTTTCCGGTTTTGATTGATGCCGAGGAAATCATTGACCTGGAAAACCCTATTGCTGTTCCTGATATCATCGCGACCATCGTTTATTTCACTGAAAAAGAAATCATTAAAGAAGAAGGGGGAGATACTGAAAAAGCGCTGGATGAAGGATATCTAAAACGATTATGGAACTGGATGAAGAATACAGACATAGAATTGAACAAAGCCGAGCTTACCATTCCATCCGCGGGTAAGCTTGTTTGCGAAATGAAGACCCGTCCTAAATTACGTCAACATGTACGCAGCATTATTGCCAGTAACTTTTCAGGGTTTATAAGAGAAGCAAAGGATGAGTTAATATCTCTCAATGCCAATGTAGTTCAGAAATTTGGACGGGATGGCATCGTAATTATCTTTGATTCCCTTGAAAAACTTGAGGGCACCTCTAAAAACTGGTTTGATGTGCTTGAAAGCGCAGAAATTGTTTTCAAGGTAAATGCAGCGTATATGCGGCTTCCTGTGCATGTTATTTATACAGTGCCGCCGGCTCTTTCCACCCGCATTGCGGACATAGATTTCATGCCTATGATCAAGGTGTGCGACATAAATAGAAATCGACATGAACCCGGCCTTGCTGCAGCGCGCGAACTAATCAGCAGGCGTGCGCCCGAGGATATCATGAAGGAACTGTTCGGTCACGATTCACGGGATCGGATTGACGATCTTATCCTCTGGTCGGGCGGTTATCCACGCGATATACTTCATATGCTTCGAAAAATCATTCTTGTAAATGATTATCCACTTTCTGACAGCGATTTTGAACACATAATAGCCGATATGCGCAATCAGTATCGCAGGATCATAACCGGTGACGCATTACATTGGCTGGCAAATGTTGCAACAACAAAAGATCTTACCACTGAGGATGATGTTCATGTGAAAGTGGTTGATCGTATGCTCAATCAGCATGTCGTTTTAAGCTACATTAATAAGGATTCCTGGTATGATCTCCACCCAACCATATATCAAATTCCGATTATCAAGAAAGCTATTCAAGATTTAGAGGAAAAACTTGAAAGAGGTGCAAAGAATCATGAGGGATCAGAATCTACTTGAAAAATATAAGAGACTGCTTCCTCAGCAACAAGGGATTCAACACCTCATTGAGTCGATAGCCCTTGCCGAAAAGTCTTTCACTGTTTTGGTATGCGAAGATCAGAGTAAACCGAAGGACTTCAACCTGCTTGGCGCTGAATACCAGGCTATGGCCGCATTGGAGGTGCTTGTTGAGCAAGTGGCTGCAAGACGCGATGAGCCCCTCCTTCTTCTCTATTTTGCCTTTGAAAGGATAGAAAACGAACCTGCCACCTTCAAAGGTCTTGTATCCCAGATACTTAAACCACTCTATTATTGGGAGGGATTGGATGATTATAAGCCTGTTGTTGATAAGAAAAAAATTCCGTCGCATTACAAAAAGGCCATTTTCCCACCTCTTTGTTTTGAAAAAAAACAGGAACCTTTCAACCTTCTTATTGGAGGTCTATCTCAACCTGCCGAACTCCCCGGTTATCCGAGTAAAATCGCCGACACAAACAAGGTCTTTGTCATTGACGCATCCAATAGTGAAAAACGCGATGAGGAAGCCTGGATGATCTTTTTTCAGCGTATGAACGAGGTGCGCAACACGATCATGAAGCTCCTTTCTGCTCCGCTCCTTCTTATAGTCACTTCTGCGCTTGAAATTGAATTTGCACTCCGAGCCCCTGATTTCTGGTCTATCCGCAGCGATGTTGCAAGAGCCGAAGCAGATGAGCGAATGCCGATTGAGTTTGGCAGTCTGCCACGAATCCAGATTGAGTACACGAAAGTCTTTGAAAAATCCGAGATCGAACGTGTTCAGGAGCAAATCAAAGAACTAAGAGAGCGGGTTTCGGCTAAGCCTGCTGATTCTTCAGCAACGCGAGCATTAGTCATTTTACTCAAGCGTCTTGGCGATTATGAGATGCAATCAACCAGACTGAACCGGGCACAGCAGACATACGAAGAATCCCTGAGAATTATGCGCGAACTTGTGCACCGTGATTCCCAAAATTCGGAATGGCGCAGAGAACTGGGGAACAGCCTGGAAAAAGTTGGCGATATTTATGAGGCTTTCGGCAATCTTGAAATGGCTTTTTCCGCGTATGAGGAAGGGCTTGAAATTAAACGGTCGCTTGCCAAAATCGATCCTGAACGGACCGAGGAATGGTGCTGGGACCTGTCAGCCAGTCTAATTAGAGCAGGCGATAAATATATAGATAAAGGTAATCTGGAAAAGGGATTTGCCGTTTATAAGGAGAGTCTTGAACTAAGGGAGTCCCTGGTCGAGATGAATCCCCCACAGGATCTATATCATTTTGATCTGGCTGTATCTTATTCGAGGATGGCGCTTTGGGCCGAGGCAATAAATGACAAACAGGCAGCCATTGACTATTTCTACAAGGCCATGTCCGGACTGGAACCTCTGACAAAACTCAGGCCGGATGTAACCGCATGGAAAAAAGCCCGCGAGTTTTGCAACGAGCAAAGCGCCCGTCTTAAAAAGGAGAAGCTGGATATGGAAATAACCGGGAGGAGTATCATTTAGAATGAAACTTATGGAGATCAAGGTTACATTTTTAACACCCGCTTTTTTATACGGCGCGGATCAGAGCAAGCCAGAGTTCAGAATCCCATCCTTGATCGGTCAGATGCGCTACTGGTGGCGCATGACGCAGGACTGGTCAGACATCGAAAATCTGAGGGAAAAAGAGGGAGAGGTGTTTGGACTGGTGGCCGGTAATAAAGCAAGGGCAAAGCCTTTTTTCATCCACTTGAAGGATAAGTCTGGTTTTACAATACCTCAACCCGAACCGGTGCTGCAAAGAGATGACAAACAGGCAACAGACAGACTTGGCAATCTTTTATTTCAGTTCCCATCAAAAAAGCAGGGAATTTCCTATTTTTTCTACCCGTTCATGCGACGTCCAGGCCGCTTTCATTGGTTACCCGACGGGTTGCAAGTCTCACTCGGCATTGATTTTTCTAAACCTGCTACCGATGATACCATACGTCAGGTTTTTTTGTCTCTCTTTCTCCTTGCCCGTTTCGGAGGTCTGGGTTCCCGTTCACGCAGGGGCGCAGGTGGGATAGAGATAGAAGGTAATGAACTATTCGATCTTACTGAAAACGATTTATTAAGCTACATTATCGCATCCAGCGATAAAAAGACCCTGCCAGGCCACGCATATTTTTCACTCATTGATTCAAAATCGCCGATATTCCGGGCGCTTTCCAATTCCGCCCTGCGCTTTAAACAGTTCAAACCTGAAGCTTCCACATGGCAGGAAGCCCTTGATCCAATCGGTTGTATAATGCAGCGGTTTCGCACAAAGCAGAGACTCCTTGCCGGAAATACAAGCGGTGTTGACCCTGATTTTGTCCAGGAAGCAAGGGATCTGCATCAATATTATGAGAACCCCTCCACAGATCCTCCGTCGGCTCTAAGCAAAGATGCCTTTGGATTGCCAAGGGTCATCAATTTTACATCTTGCAGGCCGGCTGCGTGGAACGCTCTGACTATTTCACCGTATAAAAAAGAGGGTAAGGAAATCAAGGAGATGAGGCGGGCATCACCTCTGCATATTACGGTGAATCGTGACGACAATCAATATTACTGTACTTTGCTTGTGTTATGGGACTTGAGTGATAATTTGAGCTTTTTGCCTGATGGCCCTGATGGAATAGATATTTGCATAAAGAGAAGAGGCAATAAAGACAAAGATACTTATCCGAAGCTGGAGAACCCC
>JAYEFW010000092.1:0-4435 GCA_034658795.1 Thermodesulfobacteriota bacterium | reverse complement strand
GCAAAAACTTCTTCTGCAATTCTTATGAATTCTTTATCAAATGGATCTGTTTTACTGAAACAAAGATTATAATAAGGATTATCCGACTCGCTCCAACTGCCTCTGTAATATTCTCCAGTCCATTTTTTTCTTGAGTAATTTAAAGCATTCTGCTGATTTTCTTTTTTTATTAATGTTCTTTGGGCATAATCAAACGATGTTTCAGGAAAAAAGTGAATGGGTTTTGATAATCCCTGCCAGTATAATGCAAGTAGATTCTCTAAAATATCTTTACTTTCTTTAACAGGATCAAATTCCCATGTTTCATCTTTACAAACAAGATGACTCTTTTTCGGATAGTTTTGTTCAGGCAATGAGCAAAAAACAAGGTGATAGATCCAGGATTTTAAAAGATCTTTTGACTTCCTTTTTGCGTAACGGATATTAACCAGGCCAAACTCAAAAATATTATCCAGCACACCGGTTATTTTAAAATCTGAAACATCCAGGTCAACTTGAACAGGAGTAAGATATTTTTTATTTTCTTTAAAATTGTCTATTCTGTTGACAAAATCTTCTACATTAACTTCTGATTCTCTGTAGTAATGTTCCCCTACATTGCCGTAAGGAAGTCGCCCCATTGCTCTATATACAGGCAACGAACGCCTCAGGTCAAACCCGGATATGCAACTTTGAAAAAGTCGCTGCTCTACATGGTATTTTTCAATGCCTTCTAATGTAAATGCTTCCCTGTCTTCTGAAACAGGCAATGTTTCTTCAAGAAATATTTCAAGTCGCCTTTCAATTAGAAATTTGGCAGGATTGGTGAAAAAAAAGCATAAAGTTTCAATATCCGTATTTTTCCATTGTTCTGACGGCTCTGAAAGCCCTGTTGAAACAAAATGTAAGGCCATTTCAGATTTAAAAGCTCTTTTGCCGGCAATAAAATTTTCCTTGGCATAACTGAATAACTGACTGTCTCTTTTAAAATACTCCGGAGAAAACGCCTGTAGTCTGTGCCTAATGATAACGTGATCAAGAATGCATTTTTCCGGAACATAAAAACTTTCCTCAATGTAATCGAGTAATTCGCTTACAACAACAGAGGGAGGAATCTGGGTGTTGTCTTCGATACTCTGTCCCACATAACTAATATAAAGCTTCTTCCTTGCCGAAATAAGAGCCTCAAGGAAAAGATATTTATCATCATTTCTTCTTAATCTATCTCCCGGCTTTGGGTCTTTTGCTATAATATCGAAGCTTAAAGTTTTTGAATCGCGCGGGAATGCGTCATTATTCATACCTGCAAGGCATACAACCTTAAACGGGATACTGCGCATTGGTAGCATTGCACAAAATGTAACCCCTCCCGCAATAAAACCCGAGCCTGAATTCTCACGTTCAAAACGCGTCTCAAGATATGTTTTTATAACCTCAATATTTATATTTTTATCAAAACCGGACAGCTCCTGCTTTTTTGATATGTCATCAAGAACATAGCGTATAAGCTGTATTTCATATTCAATATCATCGTCATTCCGGGGAAAAAATCCGTCAATTATAGTGTTAAGAATATCAACCCATTTGGATAATGTTTCAGGTTGGCTCAGGTCATTTACACACTTAAAAACTCTGTCCAGAAATTCAAGAAATCTTCCCAGAATTTTGACCTCATTGCCTTCAATATTGTCATAGGGAAGAATTCCGCAAAACATATCTCTTTCATGACCGGGCATCGCATATCCCAACAACATCCTGTCAATGCCGGCTCTCCAGGTGTTTTCAGAAAATGCAGGAAGATTTAACCTGGTCCGGCTTGTGGCATCAATTCCCCACCTGATTCTTGTATCATTTATCCAGCGTCTGATAATCCGTATATCTGATTCAGTCATTTCGAATTTTTCTTTTATCCCTGACGATTCCAAAAGAGAAATAATCCGGTCTGCCCCTAATCTGCTGTTTTTCAGATCGAGTATTGACAGAAATGATTCAATAATTCGTCTTTCCTTTCTAATGCTGCGGTCTGCAATGCTGAAAGGAATACGCAATGAATCATTTGCCTGAGCATCAAATACAGCATGGATAAATGGAGCATACGTCTCTATGTCCGGTGTCATTACAATAATATCTTTTGGTTTAAGACCCGGGCTTTCTTCGAACATGGCAAGTAAATTATCGTGCAACACTTCAATCTCTCTCATGGGACTGTGGCATGAATGAACCTGAATGGAGGTGTCTGTCTCAATATTAATTGAGAATTTATTTTTCGCATGCTCTCTGTCTCTTAAATATAATATATCTGACTGAACGCATGAGAGCATGTCATATTCCGCCTGGTCCTCGAAAAGTTCATACAATTCGCAGTCAAATCCACTGATAAGTTCAAAAAAATCTCTTCCCTGCTTACCCATAGATGCAAGAAGCCTGTTGCCTGTTTCAAGATGAAGTTCATCTAATGCAGAAGCTCCTGCGACGTATTTTCTCTTGATTCTATTTTTCTCTTTCTCGGAAACAATATCCGCCCAATAAACCATACAAGGGTTCAGAACAAAAAAAACAACTTGTACAATGCCGGATAATTCTACAAATACCTGTGTATGAAATGGCGGGAGATAGGATATGCCGAATATAAATATTCTTTCAGGAAGATCAGATGTTTTATCTGATCTGTCCCTGACTTTTTGTATAAGAGCTTTTCTCAGCCACGCCCTATGCTGATTTTCATTGCCGGATACAAGTTCACGCCACAGTTTTGCCTGCCAGTGATGTTCTTTTCCTTCTTCCCACTTGAAGATAATATCCGGCCGGAAAACAAGGTACTGGTCAAAAGTCTCTGAAATCTTTTCAGACAACTGAAAAAGTTTTTGCTTATTTTCATCATCTGTCAGATATTTTTTAATGGTTTCAAAACCTGACCTATGCCGGCATTCCGTCAAGATATCCATAATTCTGAAAGTCATAACATCAGGATCAAATAAAGACTCATCCGGCATATCCGGCATTAGTTTTTTAAAAATCTCATTTAAGCAGGTATTTGGAAAGGGGAAAAATATGTTTGCGCTGATACCATTTTGCCTGGCCAGCTCCATTGATAACCATCGCTCTATTCCTTTGCTTTGAACAACGATAATTTCAGCCGAAAGCGGAGAAGATAAAGTACCGCCAACAGGATTACCTATTATCCTTGATAGCTGTTCGGCCAGTATCTCAAGGTGGTTGCTGGTAAAAATGTTTAGTCCCGGCATAATATAATTCTCGTAAATACTCAGGTGTTTAGACTGAAGGAAACAAATGATTCCTGAGCGTTATTCTCTATGTTTAGGACAAAATTTCCGGCCGCTTTAAGAAAATATTGGCTTCTTGGGGGCCTTTTCCCTAAAAGTCTTCAGTCTTCAGCCTAACCAACCTGAGTACAAGTTTATCTGAGACATGTTTTCACGTCAATACGAATTCCGGATACTCTTTTTCTGAAATAAGAATCAGCGGAGGTTTCTCAACGGGCAAATCAATGACTTGATTAGGAACGAAATAACTTCCCCAAGTAGGCGCATAGATTTTGGCATCCTTCATTCACCAGTTTACACTTTTTTCGATAAAGCGTGTATTATCGAATTGAATGCCGATGTTGAAACTGGAAATTAGAAATTTGTAATTAACCAACTCTATGTGGGATACAGTTTTTTCAGTAAAAATGCCGGAGAGAAAGATTGAGTGGGTTAATGATTCTATTAGACTCATCGGCTACGAACCCAGTGAGTGTGTTGGCAAAGATACGGCTTTTCTCTACTCGGATAAGGATAATTTTTTGGATTTTGGCAATAAACTAAAAAACGCCATAGCAGCGGGAAAGGACGTGTTCCATACCGAGGGATTATTAAAATGAAAAAGCGGCGATACCTTTCCAGCGGAAATTGCTGTTAATTTTCATAAGGAAAATGATGAGGTTGTTAGTGCCACCAGCATTGTTAGAGACGTCACCGAGCGTAATGAAACTCAAGTAGAATTAGAAAAGCACAAAAAGCACTTTGAAACCATTGTCAAAGAGCAGACAAATAAACTGGAAGAGCAGGTAGAGTAACTTGAACGCATGAATGATCTTTTTGTAGGGCGGGAATTCAGGATAAAGGAACTCAGGGACAAAATTAAGAAACTGGAAAAAATTAAAGATTGAGGTTATCCTGTTTAAATTTCGAGGTAATGAGCAGTCTGTTAAAACGTAACTATGCGTAAATAAAGCCTTTTTTGTAAATTAAAAATGAGTTTTATCACGATTTTTAAATAGGATACGCTGTTTCCTTGGAACGTGGACGGATTATAGATTAAACATCCATTTTACTTCCTGTTTTTTTAAAATGCGTTTCCTCTTGTTTACACAAGAAATGCAATTACATCCGGTTTTAACCGGATGCTTGCCCAGCCGTTGGGCCAGTTCCCATGAAGCGTCGATCATTTCAAA
>JAYEFW010000091.1:0-4440 GCA_034658795.1 Thermodesulfobacteriota bacterium | reverse complement strand
GCTAAAAAATTTGTTGATAAAATTCGAAAGCAGTTTTTGCTGGATATCCCCCACAATGATTTTCCTCAGCAAAAGCATTTTGCAAAAGATATCAATGTGGAGGATTTATTAAAAAAATCTGCGAAAATCGTTCAAATTGATATTGATATTGATAAATGTGTTCAGGCAAAACGATTGCATGGTACAGATAAACACAAACGTGATTTAACCGTTTATTTACTTTGGAATAAAGGATTAATGACCAATGAAAAGTTAGGTCAGCTTTTTAATATGAGTTACTCTTGCTATCGGTCATTGTGTGAGAACATTCAAAGAAAAGATGAATAAAGATAAAAAAGTGAAAAACCAATTTGAAGAAATTAATTCTCAATTCAAGCTTTGACACCAATTTCTACTGTGCCTAGAAATGCCAGATCCTTGCTGCTTCTCTCAGCCATTCTCGCTTCAACTTCATTTTTATCGAGATTCATCAATATCTTGTAAGCACCATATTTCGTCTTGCAGAAATAGATGTCAAAAGGATCCTTCTTCCCATTCCTGAAAATCCTCAGCCCAGGCACCTCATCTTTTTGTATATATTCATAATTTGCATTTAACAGCAACGGCTCAATATCATGCTTGTTCTGCCAGGGAACACAGGCACCCTCCATTCCAAGAGCTCGGTCCATGATTGATCTGATTTTTTCCGTGACACCGCCTACTGCCAGGATAATATCACCCGTCAAAGAGCCGGTAACGCCATATTTTTGATTAACGGGCTGTTTGATAAAATCAGATATCAGAGCAATATCTATGGCAACGGAGGCACTATCCCCTTCCACACCGCCATGTGCCTGGATATATTCCACATGCATTTCATAACCCACATAGGGCGCACCAATTTGTTTCAACACCTTTTTAATCGAGGCCCTTACATTCTGGCCGGCTGCCTTGGCGATATCGCCGATCTTGCCGGGAGCGATCACCGTATCTGATCCTCCGGCATTGATCTGACAATGGATGGGTAGGGGCTGGCCGAACATCTGACCGCTGGATCTTGAATGTATCACAGCCAGACCTACCACATAACCGATTGAGTCGGTCATGGAGCCGATATATTTTTTAAGATCTTTTTTATGCTGAACAATCTCCTTAAAAAGAACACCTTCAAGACTTAAATGCTCTTCCAGAGCTCTCCTTACATGATCCGGTCCGACAAGCCGGGCATTCTCGAGGATAGCCTCAAATTCGGCTGTTTTAATAATGCCGTTTATAGGCCTTAAAATGCTGCTCATTTTTCGGTCCGATGAACGGCAGCGAAGTTCCTTGATTATTTCCAAAATTGCTTCTTTAGAAAAGTCCCGTACCTTTAACTTATAGTCTGCCGGCAGACTGCGGCCGTATATTTTCTCACTTCTCAGCCTGACACCCTCGTAGCCTTCCTTTGCAATTATGGCTTCCCATGTATTTTGGAATTCTTCCGCAAGATTGATTGTCTCCTGCTTTATATACTGAGCCACCTGCCTGATATTGTTGGGGTTTTCAGGCACGTCACTTTCCAGCAGAATAATTTCCCCCTTGTCTTCTATTCGACTGAGGAAAGCACCGTCTCCTTCATTGCGTAGAAATTCCAGCGTGTCGTGATTACAGCAGGCAATAATGATGTTATCCGCCTTCAAGTGATTTTCAGACCGGTCGGCCGCCCCGCTGCCTGTATTTTTGCCACCTTCAAGAACATAAAACTTGTTTTGCATAATCTCCAGCAGATCCGACATATATCCTACTTTGATCAGCGTCTTTAACTCATCTATGTAAATAATAGGTGATTTTGCATGGGCGCCCAGATATGCCCGTTTGTGCGGAGGTGTATGCAGGTTACCTGACTGATAAGGATCATGCCTGAACCCGCCCTTCATATTTCTGGCATCCGGCTCAGAGACTCTGGCCATCAAATCTTGATCTTGATGGGGGTCATAGAGAACTTCGGGAATCATGTCATACAGATGTTTAACGTTATTGCGTTTACCAGCCGATGATTCACGCTGCATTTTTTCCTGAACCTGATGATTATTCTCCTGCATAAACATGAAGATGGATCCAATGCCGGCAAGCCCGGTAATAACAAAGGCCGAAGAAAAGAACAAACCAGTCAGCACGCTAATGCCGCACGCCCACAGCAATCCTTTTTTAACTTTTCTGACGGCTTTGATTTGATCAGCCAGGCTGAATTCATCCATACTCTCTTCGGCAACTTCTATCTCCCTATTGATACGTGATATGATTTCATCGATCCTGGAGGGACTTTCATAGGCAATGCGTATATTATTCTTGTCCTTGCCGGGGTACGCTACAATAGCGGCCGTGGGTTTCAAATAATCACCAAGTGATTGATCGATAACTGTGTTAAACATATTGGCAAGCATCGATTTGCCGGTACCCGGCCTTCCAACCATGAGGATATGGCCTTTATTTTGGGCAATTTTCCGAATTGCCGCCTTGGCTCTGTCCTGGAAAATAACTTTTTCGATAGGATCTTCCGGTAACGCAATTTGTGAAGTGTCCTGAAAATAATCAAGGTGCTGCGCCAGTATCTGCGGGTAACGCATCAACTCCTTGATCCAGATGTAATCATTATCTTTGTAATCGCTTTCCACTTTGGTATCCTTTGAAAGAATCGAGCAGGTAAAAGCTACCTGCATCCGTTACCGCCGACATCTCATTAATGACCGCATAAAGCTGGGGCAAATCCGCTTTGATCGGTTCAAGTGCCCTGAGATTATGCATCACGGCAAGACTGGTACACAATTGTCGTTCACCACGACCGTCCTGCGGAACATAGTGAAAAGAGATTCCCAGTTGCAAATGGTTCAATGCATTCGCCACTATATTTCTTTGTACTTTATCAACATTATGCTGTTTGAATACATTTTTGTAGATCAGCGGCAGATGAGATTCTGAATATTCTATATCTGGCCTTTTGAACAGCAACTTCAGCGGTTCGGCTTTGCCTGCCGTGCAAAGATTAAGAGAATCATTAAACCGGACATCCGCTTTAATTAATTGCTCAAGCAATTGCATGTAATGTATAAGTTTTGTGTTTTCAATCCAGTATTCAATCTTATTGTTGCAATCAAGAACGCACGCTTTTGACGTGCCGGCATGCCTGAATTTTATCATTCTGTACGCATGAGTATAATCAAAGGTTGCAAAATCAAAGCCTTTCATTTCGAACAATCCATCCGCCATATAGGCTTGATTGAGAATGACGTCCACATCCTTTAATATATAGTTGATAACATAGGCAATTTGTTCATCGACATTCCCGTGAAGTGTCAAATTAGATATATTGCCTGCCGAATCTCGGCATTTCCCTGTAACATCAACTATTTTTTGCCGGTCCAGTTTTGTAAGTTTACGAATCACATGGTTATATGGCTTTAACAATTCATGGATTTTATCGCAATGCGCCTTGAGCTTTTCATCTTCAAGCAGCACAGGGTCGTTTCCATATTGAGCCATTAGCATCTCTTCGGAAAGAACTTCAGCTTGCCGGAATATCGGTAAAACCCGCGCCATCATGCGCTTTAATTTATTCCTGATAGTATCGGCAGGCTGCACATAACGAAGCAAACAGCCGACCAGTTTGCGATCTACCTTAATCGGGTGCGGACTCAGCAAATACCGGGCCAGGCCTGAAATTTTATATTCCAAAACCGTTTCGGTGTTAAGCTCTTGGCCAATGCGGCTTAGATCCAGGTCCACATGTTGGCCCCGGGAAATCACCCACATCTCTTTCGGATTTAATGTATCCTTGCCACCGGTTCCCCGTTCCCCGTTCCCATTGCGTCTATTAAACAACTCTTTTTACTCCATTCTTTGCATTTGAAAGATTTTTCGTAGCTGTTCCGGTTGCCCTGTTCACGGTTCAATATCTTCAAAACGTTTAATTCCTTTCAGTGTAACATACCAAAAAATGCAAAAACCTTGCCAAAAAACTATGAATAATTTTATTGCTTTAAATTCAATCACTTTTAATGCATACAAGAATATTATATCCAAATAGTGCAAACTATTTCCCCAAATTTTGTGAAAATAATTACATACTTTTTGTAAAAAATTGTGGGAGGGTGTCGTAACTGGCTGGAAAGGTCTTATTTGGGATATTCTGGACCGCCCTGTGGAAGTCCATTAACGAAAAGTAAAACAGGGGAACCGACACAGGGCCTGTCAAATCAAAATCGGAGGTCATTATGAACAATGGACCAATTAGAACGAAGTTTGGGGAAAGCGTTGCGTGCCCAGGAAATAGCCCAGTATCTCGATGTTGACGTTAAAACCGTTAGAAAGTATTATCGTGAATTAGGTGGAATACGCTTGGGACGCCATTACAGATTCTTTGAAAAGGAAATTTATTGCGTAGCACGGATTTAATACCCCGTCGCTTGCGACGTACATAAAAAA
>JAYEFW010000090.1:0-4451 GCA_034658795.1 Thermodesulfobacteriota bacterium | reverse complement strand
CATACACGTTATCATGAAGCCCAAACCGTAGTATTTCCAGCCAAGTTTTATGGAAACAACCGTACACACAATATTCAAAATAAAAAAAACAAGTGCCAGCCATAAAATGGAATCATAATCATCAAGAAATTGTATCAAAAGAATACAGAAAAACCAGAAGGCAAAAAATATAGTTCCTATCATAAGATAATGAAATACGAAGGGATTTGTCCATGGAAGGGGAATAATCGCTGTGGATACGAAGAAAAGCACCACCATAACAACACCGCCGTGCACGAGAACAATGCGCAGCATAATATGCCTTACAGAATGAATAATGTTCACCTTTTCCATGGATAATTCCCGAAAAGAAAAATTGTTTAACAGCTTGAATATGAATAACCGGAAAGGATTTCTAATCTCCTTTTTTATGCCCCTGTATACTATGAACGACGCTATCATCATCAGGCTGATAGCCACAAAAAATGGGAAGTCGTATTGAGGCGAATACCGGAAAAAGGGATCAACGGTGGATTCGCCCGCTGTTTTCGAATACCAGAAGATAGGCTTATCTATCCAGAAACCCAGGTTGACTAAAAATAAGGCCAGTCCAGGCTTATACGCCTTGGGACGTATAAAAAATCCCCAATCCATTCTTACCGATTCCCGCAGATAGAGCTTCAGGATAAAGGCATATCCGCCTATAATGGGAATGGTAATACCTGCAATAAAAATAAGGGTAAGCCCCTGGACATCGCTTGTGCCTGTGAGCAAAAGAAAACCGATGCTTGAGCCCATGCCTGCCACGAACAGCCAAAAAGTAAGCCGATCCTTTTCAAGGGAATTTAGTACACTGACAATGCACCACAGGAGTGATAGAAGACTTGTAAGGACAACAAAGGTTATTTTGTAATTGGCAGTGACTGAAGACAAAGAAAAGATGACAGCAGATGAGATGCACATGGAAAAAGACCCCATAATGACAGATGATGATAACAGGGCGTTGAAAATGGAATCAGTCCTTCTGAAAAAAAGTTCGTCTGCCAGAAAACGGTTGAGTACAGTATATACAGGAGATGAAATGATTAAAGAGAGACCCGTTGCATAGGTAATTACAAGAAAAAACAGCGTGGAGGGCTTGCCGGTGGATAGATAAACCAGCAACCCCATCACAGCCAGGCAGGAAATGGTCATGAACCAGGGCCCGACCGCCTGGCTTGCCTGCTCGGTTTCCGTCATGAGAAAACGGGCAAGGTGTGGCCGTTTAATGTGTTTCTTCAGCAAGAATGAGATTCCCGCCATTGAGTTCCTCCTGATATATATTAAAATACTGCTTGATAATTAGGTCTTCCCTGTAGAGACGCTCTATCCGCTTTATCCCGCTTTCCCCGAAATCGCTTGCCAGTTTCCTGTTCTCGAGTATCTTCACGGTAGCCGCGGCAATTGCCTGCACATCCCTTATTCTTGCTACAATTCCTGCAGGGCCTATGCTGTCGTCAATGCCATATACAAGCTCATTGCATGCTCCCACATCCGTTGTCACCACGGGAATTCCGCAGGCCATGGCCTCCATCACCACAAGAGGCATTGCCTCTTTAATGCTCGTCAAAACAAGGACATCCATCTTCTTGTAATAATCAAGGACATCCGCTATTCCGGTAAAAGTAATGGTGTCATTCAATCCAAGTATGTCAAGGAGTTCGGTGCATTCCGTGTAATACTCCGGCTGGTTATCGGTCGGCCCGATAATCCATGCCTCCACTTTTTGATACTCCTTTTTGACGATTGCCATTACCTGCAGGAATGTCTTGATATCTTTTACATTATCAACCCTTCCCACAAAGCCGACCATCCTGGGGTCTTTTGTGCAACGGCTGCACCTTGCCTCTTTAAAACGAGCGACTTCGATTCCATTCGGCACGACCATGATCTTCTCCGCCCTGGCTCCATATTCGACTTCAAGGGACTTATTCCCCTGAGAGAGTGTGATGATTCGGTCGCAGGAGTTGTATTGCCATCGGCAGATGGCCGAAAAAAAATCAATCCACATCTCTTTTAGGTAAGGGTCATCCAGCCAGCCGGCCTTCAAGAGTTCCATCTCTCTTTCCTGAAGGTATATTCCATGTTCGGTGATAATCGATTTTTTCCCGTCAATGGCGGATTTCAGACATGCCAGCATGCCGGCATATCCCGTACCCGGCGCGTGATAAATCTTTGAGGCTGGTAGCTTTTGATAGAGAGAAAGTAATCGAAAAAGGATGAGATGAATACTGCGGTGGGCATAGAAATACTTCAAAAATCCCGCGCCCTCCCTCCTCTTCTCATAGACCCTTGTAAGAAGGGCAAATGCGGCTTCGTCCTCAAGAAAATTCCTGAAAATTCCAGGAGTTTCATTGTTGACAAGATCCCTTATAAGAGAAACACTTCCTTCAGAAAGGACCCCTTTCCTCCAATCCATCATGAGCTGATAGATGCTGTCGGAGATGCTCTGCCATTTTTTCCGCGAGAGCTTCGAAGAGGGATGTTTTTCTATTTCATCATAGTCAAACAAGACAAATTCCCGATATGACACGACGTTGTCGGGAAAGCTGTATTTCCGTTCCTCAGGCTTTTTTTCCTCGGGGATCAATGCTACTATGGAAAATGTAAACACCTTCATTTTTTCCATGAGCCATTGAATCCAGGAAGAAACTCCGCCGGTAACATACGGGTAGTTGCCTTCTACAACCAGGCAGATGTCTGAACCCTTTTCCATGTGTGTGCCGCCTCTTTGACTTTGTCGGGGATATATGCGCCTTCAGTCGTTTCAATAGTTTTGTAAATGCGATTAAACGGATCAAGCTCCCCATGCGCCAGCGCGAACTCAAACTCGTAAGGGATCCATTTTTGCGTTTGCAATAGACAATCCCCTTTTTCTTGCACTGCCTTATAGATATTTTTTGCCTCTGCAACCTCTCCTGCCTCGAGAAGGTACCTCACGCTCAAGAGGGCATTTTCTTCAGAATCTTCCAGCTCAAAAGCACGAACCGCCCAATGGCAGGCCTTTCCCTGATAAAATGGCTTCATGATGGAATCACACAGATCAAGGTAAGGAATTTCGTGGTAGAGATTTGCAAGCCTGCGCATTGTCTCGGCATCCGTGTTCTCTGCGCTCTCAACGGTATTGATGTCTGCAAGAATCCGATCGAGTTTTTTTGTAAGGATATCTATGGCCATAAGTACCATATTTTCACGAGAAGCGAGTCTTATAATATTTCGCAGAATTACCGCTTTCATGACCGTCCATTCCATCTCATCAATTCTCGAAATCAGTCCTAATGCCTGATCCGCATTGATTCCGCGAAGAAGAAAGGCCTCCAATACAGGGATTACCCGGCCTTCGTATTTCTTTTTCAGTACCGCAAGTATATCCTTGTCCACTCTGTCAAACATCTCAACCCGTACAGGATATAAAGGATACAGGCGAAAAAACAAAACGATACACAGAGAAATAACCGGCCCTGCCAAAGGGATAACAGCGAGAAAAACCAGAAACTTCATCAATGCCTCGGAGATCATTGTCTTACCAAGGGAATTATCGTGCTTTATCAATCCGTTGACTATCAGGTAAACGATCAGGATTGAGAGCCCGTAAGCAGACAGAAAAGAGAGCAGATCAGGCAAATCCGAGATTCCATTGATGAGGAAAAAATAGACTGTAACCTCCGTAATGCACCAGCAGCACAATAGTAATAGAGAGAAAAAGTTATAAATCATTAGTGACCCGTCTTGTCCGTGGCTTCAATTTCAAGTTGTGGCGCCACAACTTTTAATCTGTCAATAATGAAAGGAAGACTGCTTTCATCGGTCATGGACAAAAAAATGAGTATTTCTTCCTCGTTAAGCATAAACATATCGTCATAGATTCTCAGGCCGGAGGATATTTTCCTAATATCCGCTTCACTCATAATTCCCTTTATCCGCAAAAGAACAAATGGAAGCTTGTGTTTCTCGTGGCTGGATATGGTCTCATCAAGAACTTTTCGAGCAACGGACGGCTGATATACTGTAACAGAAGTAAATGCGCTCAGATGTTGAAGTTTTTCTCTGTAAAGACGTTTTTCCAGCAGATATCTTGTCCAAAAGGCTGTTAGCTTCAAAAGGCCTACAAGTTTCTCAGACATATTGATAAATCTGATCTCTTCGATCAGCAGGATATATATGAATTCGTTTGAAACAGAAAAAATCGGAACAGCCATAATAAAGCGCTGATCTATTTTCTTGGGGATAATTATCTCCCTTTCCTGCATCAAAACCCGCATGATTTCCGGCATTTCCTCACTCTTCCATTTCATATTTTCAGGCAGAGATGTAGCGCCAAAGGATGCGACCCTTTTGATGCCCACTTTCATATCAGGTTTGTAAAAGGCCGATTTTTCCACATGACAGTACGTGTAAAGAATATGAAGTATTTCGTTAAGAAATGTCTCGTG
>JAYEFW010000089.1:2439-17183 GCA_034658795.1 Thermodesulfobacteriota bacterium | reverse complement strand
TTTAATCTCTCGAACACATACAACGACACCTGTCAGGTCTGCGTTTTGATCAAAAACAGGAAAAGCGCTTGCCTCCCGCCATCCCTCCGCTCCATCCACCTCAACTACGGGCACGATTTCGTGCTGAACACTATGGTTCTTAAGAGATCTTTCCGCGGGGCAAAACTCACAACATTTACTTTTTCCATGATAGGCTTCGTAACATTTTCTGCCCATGACAGGAAGGGCATGGGAGTACCATTTTTCAACTGTTTGGTTAACCAGCAGTATGTTTAAATCACTGTCAAGCACAGATATGCCATGACAAATCGCATCAAAGGCAATGCTCAAGAGTTTTCCTTTTTCATGTTTCATAAGCACTCCCTTTGACCCGTGCCAATATCATGCTGCATAAATTCTAAATACATAATCGGATCTTTTTTATGTCAAAATTAACTACTATCTTTCTCTGAAGGTTTATTTCAAGTTAAGCAAAAAACATGCCATTAATATTATTATTGAAGTAACTCCTTAGATATTAAATAGTTGTATTAATTATAAAATAAAAAACAGCTATGCTAATTCATAAAAAATATGTGAAATTGAGATATAAATCACATAAATTCTATTACATTTTTTACATAGTTTTAGGATAGTACATAAGGGCTCGGTCTAAGGATGGGAAGGATGGAATACAAAAGGTTTTGGATGGGATTACAACAATTGAGGAGGTACTCGGGGTTAAACTCAAATTAAAAAGCCCTGTATATACAAACAGGGCTTTTTAAATTATATTTTTACACCTAAGTTGCTATTTCTCAAGCTCGGTTTTTTTCTACCTTATCTTCAGGTTTATCTTTATCTTCTTCAGTTACGGTCTCTTTTGATTCTGCTGCCAACTCCATTTCATCCGAGTTCTTGTCCGTATCTTCTTCCTGCTCGGCAGACTTTTTTTCTACTATCTTTTCTACATGCTTTTCTTCTCTTTTCTCAGGCTCGACTTTCTCTACTGCAACCTCTGCAACCTGTTTCTTTTCAACAGCAGCACTTTTTTTGCCCTTTGTTTTCTTTTTTTTACTTTTTTCCTTTTCCCTAGTAACGAGTTCAATCATTGAAACAAGCGCAGCATCTCCCGGACGTCTTCCCAGTTTAACAATTCTTGTATATCCTCCTGACATTGTACCAAAGCGCTCGTTAGCTTCACTAAACAACTTGTAAACAACGGCTTTCTCCCTTATTATTGAAAGCGCCTGTCGTCTGGCATGAAGATCTCCCCGCTTTGCAAGAGTAATCAGATGGTCTGCCCAGCGTCTTAATCCTTTTGCTTTTGTATCAGTAGTACGGATACGTTCATATTTAAACAGAGAAGTAACCATGTTTCTGAACATGGCATCTCTGTGGCTACTAGTTCTATTTAATTTCAATCCAGCTTTTCGATGTCTCATAGTTCAGTTTGCTCCCCTTCATCTGTATCTTCCTCGGGAGGCACAAATCCTTCAAGCTTCATACCCAAAGAAAGACCCATCTCACTTAAGACTTCCTTGATCTCATTCAAAGATTTTCTACCAAAGTTTTTTGTCTTAAGCATTTCTGCTTCGGTTTTACTTACCAACTGATAAATCTTTAGTATATCGGCATTTTTGAGGCAATTAGCGCTACGAACAGAAAGCTCAAGTTCATCAACACTTCTGTAAAGGTTTTCATTAAACTGAGGCTCCTGCAGCTCATCAACTTTCATCTCGGCTTCCGGTTCAATTTTTTCATCAAAATTAATAAAAATTGTCAACTGCTCTTTTAAAATCTTGGCGGCGTATGCGACTGCATCCTCGGGCAGTATGCTTCCATCTGTCCACACCTCCAAGGTGAGCTTATCATAGTCGGTTTTCTGCCCCACCCTGGCATTATCTACTCCATAATTTACACGCTTAATAGGAGAAAATACTGCATCAACAGGTATTGTGCCTAAAGGTGCATCTTCATCCTTATTGGCTTCGGACAAAGAATATCCTTTCCCGATTTTAACGGTCATGGTTATATCCAGTTTCGCGTTCTTGGAAAGAGTTGCAATATGTGCATCAGGGTTAAGAACTTCGCATCTTCCGTCATCACTGATTATATCGCCGGCGGTTACTTTTCCCTCTCCTTCGACATTAATGTAAACTGTCTTTGGTTCAGAATGGGCTACTTTGAAACGCACCTCTTTCAAATTAAGAATAATCTCGGAAACATCCTCGAGCACACCTGAAATAACACTGAATTCATGCATTACAGTATCAAATTTTACCGCTACTATTGCAGATCCATACAAAGAAGAAAGTATTATCCGCCTTAAAGAATTGCCAATCGTTATGCCAAATCCTCTTTCAAGAGGCTCACAAACAAACTTGCCATAAGTAGGTTTGCTGGTTACCTGCACCTTTTCCGGCCTTATCATTTCTTGCCAGTTCATGTACATAAGTTCATTTGACGACATATTTTATCTCCGGATTAATTTTTTGGGAAATTAGTTATTCTCTCATTCCAATATAGACTTTCAGATAAATAATTTCACAAGGATAGAAGTAGGAAGGCGTATTAGTTATACGTCGACGACTGATAACGCAGTGAAATTATTTATCTGAAAGTCTATAGGAAAAAATTCTGTTTTTTACTTGGAATAAAGCTCCACTATAAGTTGCTCCTGGATAGGCATTGTCAGGTCTTCTCGGACAGGATAACCTTTTACTATACCCTTCAAGTTCTCTTTTTCCAAATCAAGCCACTGTGGAATACCTCTTCGAACAACGGCGTCAAGTGAATCTTTTATGGTCTGCACGTTACGGCTTTTTTCACGTATTTCAACAACATCACCCATTTTTATCAGATATGAAGGAATATTTACCTTCTTGCCATTAATAAGGAAGTGACTATGCTTGACAAGCTGACGGCCTTGAGTTCTTGAATTAACAAAGCCCAAACGATAAACAACATTATCAAGCCGACGTTCCAGCAATACAAGTAAATTTGTTCCAGTTATACCCTTCTGGCGGTCCGCTCTCTTAAAAAATAGACGAAATTGCTTTTCGGAAAGACCATACATGCGTTTTACCTTCTGCTTTTCACGAAGCTGAATAGCATAATCCGAATTTTTTCTTCCACGACGCTGGCCATGCTGACCAGGTGGATAACTCCGTCTGTCAAAAGCACATTTATCAGAATAACAGCGATCTCCCTTTAGGAACAATTTTAAGTTTTCTCGTCGGCATAACCGACAAACTGACCCTATATATCGTGCCAAATTCTCCTCCTTTTTTATATAGTGCCCGAACGAAAACTAGAAAATTTTTTCAAGTTCAAGGAAAGCGCAAATTTTAACCACAGGAATACATTGAGTATTTCGAGGATTAAAATTTAAGCCTGACGCAGAAATTGGAAAAATTAGCAGTTTTCGTTCAGGCACTATCTATACCCTACGTCTTTTTGGTGGCCTGCAACCATTATGCGGGATAGGAGTAACATCTTTGATCATAACAACATTAAACCCTGCGGCCTGCAAAGAGCGAAGCGCCGATTCCCTTCCTGCTCCAGGACCCTTTACATATACTTCAACATTCTTCATCCCATGTTCCATCGCCTTTTTTACAGCGTCTGCTGCCGCCAGTTGTGCCGCAAATGGTGTGCTCTTTCGAGATCCTTTAAATCCCTGAACGCCGGCGCTTGACCAGGCAACAACATTACCAGCAGGATCTGTAATAGTAATTATTGTATTATTGAAAGTAGATTGAATATGCACTATTCCAATTGGAATATTTTTCTTTTCTTTCTTTTTAGTACGGACACTTTTAGCCATAAATAAAGCCTCTTTCTACTCTTACGGGTTGCGGGATAGGATTAAAAATATTACCCGAATCACTTCCTTTTCTCTCCACCTCTCTTCTTAACAGCCGATCTTTTTGGCCCCTTTCTTGTGCGCGCATTAGTACTTGTCCTCTGTCCCCGCACGGGAAGCGATTTTCGGTGACGAAGGCCACGATATGATCCAAAATCCATAAGTCTTTTTATATTCATAGAAATTTCTGTACGGAGATCACCTTCAACCTTATGTTCACTGTCAATAACCTTGCGGATATTATTAATCTCGGCTTCTGACAAATCATTACTCTTGGTATCAGGATCAATGTTAAGCTTTGTTAGTATGCTTCTCGATATTGTCCTGCCAATTCCATAAATGTATGTCAACGCTATCTCAATCCGCTTTTGCTTAGGTAAATCTACACCCGCAATTCTTGCCAAAGTTTTTCCTCCTCTATCCTTGCCTCTGTTTGTGCCGTTTATTTTCGCAGATCACTCTTACAACACCTTTTCTACGAATTATTTTACACTTACTGCAAATTTTTTTAGCTGATGCTCTTACTTTCATAAAACTCCCTTATGCCCTTCAGGCAAGCAATTAGCTGAACGGAAACTATCCAAAGTTGTCATTTCGAGCGGAACGAAAAATCTTATGACACTAAAAATAGAAATTGGAAATTGGAAATTTGGCCTTCATGCTTTTGTACCGTTCTTCCCAATTTACAATTTCTATTTCAATCTCTCCCAAATTTCTAATTTCTAATTTCAAGTTTCAAGCCGTAAACGACTACAAAAATTTCTCCCTTTGGTCGAAATGACAAAAAAAGGGGTTTTCGTTCAGGCACTACTTACTTTGATCTGTATGTTATTCTGCCGCGAGAGAGATCATATGGTGAAAGTTCTACTGTAACTTTATCTCCCGGCAAAATTTTTATAAAATGCATGCGCATTTTCCCGGAAATATGCGCAAGCACCTCGTGCTTATTTTCCAGTTCAACCTTAAACATTGCATTGGGCAAAGCCTCAAGAACCTTGCCATCTACCTTTATAGCCTCTTCCTTTGGCATTTTTAACTCCCATTCCTTTTACTTAAGATAATTGGACTGCTTTCTGTAATCGCAATCGTATGCTCAAAATGTGCGGACAAAGAACCATCCTTTGTTACAGCCGTCCATCCATCCTCAAGTATTTCAACATCATAATTTTTTTCATTTACCATGGGCTCTATAGCCAAAGTCATGCCGGGTTTTAATCTGACACCCATACCGGGCTTCCCAAAATTAGGTATCTGAGGTTCTTCATGAAGATCGCTTCCTATGCCATGCCCCACAAACTTGCGAACTACAGAAAAACCGGCTGCTTCAACATACGTTTGGATTGCGTGAGAAATATCAGAAAGCCTACCGCCAGGAACCGCCTTGTTAATACCTTTGTAGAGGGCCTCTTCCGTAACCTGAGTTAGTTTTCTGGTAGATTCGGATATCTTGCCAACAGCCACTGTGATAGCTGAATCACCGTAATAACCGTTTAAAAGAATACCAAAATCCAGGCTAATAATATCGCCTTCATTCAGCGGAGTTTTAGAAGGAAATCCGTGCACAACCGTGTTATTAAGAGATGCGCATATTGAATAAGGAAAACCCCTGTATCCCTTGAAAGCCGGAATTGCATTTCTCTCATAAGCTAAACGTTCTGAAAGATCATTTAGATAAAGAGTATCAATTCCTGGTTTTATCTCTGACTCAAGTTTAGAAAGAATTTCTGCAACGATCTGGTTACTTGCATAAATCTTTTTAATCTCTTCGGATGATTTTAAAATCACCATATTAAAATCTCCCCTTAACCCTGTCTCCGCTCTTTTTTAAAAAACCCTCGTAATGACGTGTCAACATGTGTGATTCTATTTGAGATACAGTATCAATGGCTACACCAACAACTATAAGAAGAGCCGTGCCGCCGAAATAAAAAGGAACATTAAACTTTGATATCAAAATTGACGGAAGCACACATACTGCTGAAACATATATCGCCCCGCCAAGAGTTATTCGAGTCAAAACTCTCTCAATATAGTCCGCTGTACGCTTACCCGGACGGATACCAGGTATATAGCCGCCATGTTTTTTCATATTTTCCGCAACATCATCAGGATTAAATGTGATGGCTGTATAAAAATAACAGAAAAAGAATATTAGACCTACAAATAATACTTCATAAATAATGCTGCCGGGCGTTATTGCGGAGACAATATTCTGTATCCATGCAATTGCTATAAAACTGCCGATAGTTGCCGGAAACATCATAATTGATGATGCAAAAATAGGTGGTATTACTCCGGATGTATTAATTTTTAATGGAAGATGGGTACTCTGACCTCCGTACATTTTTCGACCCACAACCCTTTTAGCATATTGTACCGGTATGCGTCGCTGCCCCTGCTCAACAAATATAATGCAACCTACGACAGCTATCATAAAAACTATCATAATTATGATTAAAAAAATCCCCATTTCTCCTGTTGAAAGGAGTTTAAAAGTATTTGCTATCGCATTTGGCAACCGGGCAACAATACCGGCAAATATTATAAGTGAAATACCATTACCGATCCCTCGCTCTGTTATCTGCTCACCTAACCACATAATAAAGGCAGTGCCTGCCGTCAGGGTAATTACGGTCATAAGTCTGAATTCCCATCCAGGATGTATGACCACAGGAGCACCGCCGGGCGAAGACATTTGTTCAAGGCCGACGCTGATACCGAACCCTTGTATTATGCTTAACAATACAGTTCCGTAACGAGTATATTGTGTAATCTTTTTTCGTCCATGCTCGCCCTCTTTTGACAGCCTCTCGAGATGCGGTATAACTACAGTTAAGAGTTGGAGAATAATAGAAGCACTTATGTAAGGCATTATCCCTAGAGCAAAAACCGAGAGCCTCTCTAACGCACCGCCTGAAAACATATCAAACAGGCCAAGCAAAGTCCCTTTTGCTCGAGCAAAAAATGAGGCGAGCGCAACAGTATCTATGCCGGGAGTTGGAACATGCACTCCGATACGGTATACTATAAGAAGAGCAAAGGTGTATAATATCCTTTTTTTTAGCTCGGGTATTTTAAATATATTTCCGAACCCATCGATAGCCATACTATAAAACCTCTATATTTCCACCAGCAGCAATAATTTTCTCTCTGGCATTTTTGCTGGCGCTATTTAAGCGTATCGTAAGAGGAATCTTTATCTCACCTTGAGCAAGAAGTTTGATACCATCTATTTTACCCTTGACAAGGCCGGAGTTAAAAAGAGCGTCTTCATCTACTATGCTGTTTTCCTCGAATCTCGACAGATCACGTATATTAACTACAGAGATATTTTTTCTGAAAATATTTGTAAAACCACGTTTTGGCAAACGACGATGAATAGGCATTTGACCGCCTTCAAAACCAGGCCTCACACCTCCGCCGGAACGACTATTATGCCCCTTTGTACCTCTACCGGCAGTCTTACCATTTCCTGAGCCCACACCGCGACCAGGACGTTTCCGAGATTTTCGAGATCCCATAGCCGGTGACAATTCATTAAGCCTCATCTATCTTCTCCTCAGCTTTCACTAAATGCGAAACCTTGTTTATCATGCCCCGGATAGAAGGAGTATCTATAAATTCGACCGTTCTGTTTATCTTTGCAAGCCCCATACTACGCAATATTTTGCGATGTTTTTCAGGCCTTCCGATCATGCTTTTAACAAGAGTCACCTTCAATTTACCAGACATATATATTTCCCTTTGCGGGTTGCGAGTTATTTTATAAATCCTCTAATCTTTTGCCACGCCTGGCGGCAACCTGTTCACGACTTTGAAGTTGACTTAGCCCTGTAACAGTAGCTTTCACCAAATTATGAGGATTATGGGATCCAATACACTTTGTAAGAATATTATTTACGCCGACTGCCTCTAACACTGCCCGAACAGCACCGCCGGCTATAACTCCTGTTCCTTGTGAAGCAGGTTTTAAAAATACTTTCCCTGCACCAAACTTTCCTATAACCTCAAAGGGAATTGTTCCATCAATCAGGGAAACTTTAATCATGTTCTTTTTTGCTTTTTCTATACCTTTTCGGATCGCTTCCGGGACTTCCCCTGCTTTACCCAAACCATAACCGATACTGCCTTTTCCATCACCGACAACAACTATAGCGCTAAAACTAAACCTGCGACCGCCTTTAACTACCTTTGCCACACGGTTAATGTGAACTACTTTATCAATCAACTGACTTTCGTCTGTATCTTGTTTAAACAAGATTTCGCCTCCTTATTTAGCGCCCGAACGAAAACTAGAATTTTTTTTTCAAGTTCAAGAAAGGCGCAAATTTTAACCGCAGGAATACATGGAGTATTTTGAGGATTAAAATTTAAGCCTGACGCAGAAATTGGTAAAATTAGCAGTTTTCGTTCAGGCGCTATTTAAAAATTCAAACCAGCCTCACGTGCACCATCGGAAACAGCTTTAACCCGACCGTGGTATAAAAAACCATTCCGATCAAATACTATTTTTTTAATTCCTTTTTCATTAGCACGTTCAGCTACAAGTTTTCCGACAAGGGTCGCCACTGAAACTTTATTTTTATACTCAGGAGATTCTTTGACTACCTGTTCCAAAGTTGATGCCGAAGCCAAAGTATTTCCAGTGGTATCATCAATTATCTGCGCATAGATATGTTTTGCGCTTCGAAAGATACTCAGCCTTGGCCTTTGTTGTGTGCCAAACATGGACTTTCTTATTCTTTTTTTTCTCTTTAAACGCGCAAGTCTTCTTTGATCCAACGAACCCATCTTGTTTATCCCCATATACAAATAACCGTTCACGGTAGTCGGTTTATAGTTTACGGTTTACGGTTTACGGTTTTATGCTTTGAGCCACCGTGAACTGTAAAATGTTAACCGTAAACTGTCACTCTATTTAGTGCCGGTTTTACCTGCTTTTTTATGTATATACTCCTCAGAATACTTAATCCCCTTGCCTTTATATGGCTCGGGCGGTCTTAATCTTCTAATTGCTGCGGATATGTGCCCTATCTGTTCTTTATCAATTCCGGAAAGCTTTATAATATTATTTCTCTCAATAGATGCGGAAATACCCTCCGGCAGATCAAAATCAATAGGATGTGAATATCCAAGATTAAAAACTATACGATTACCACCACTAAGCGTGGCACGATAGCCTATACCGTTTATCTCCAGAACACGTTCAAACCCCTTGTTTACACCGGTTACCATATTAGCGACAAGACTTCTGGTAAGTCCCTGCAATGACCTGCTGACTCTGTCATCTTTTTTCATGGTCACATTCACAATGCCGTCTTTTATTTCAAGATTGATTAAAGGATGTATAGTTCTTGAAAGAACGCCTTTTTGTCCCTCGACAGTAACTATCCTGTCTTTATATAATACCTTAATTTTATCAGGTATCAGTATCGGTTTTTTGCCTACTCGAGACATATAATAATACTCCTATCGGCTACCATATATTACAGAGGATCTCGCCTCCTATATTCTCATTCCTGGCTTTTTTGTCTGTCATTATCCCCTTAGATGTGGATAAAATTGCAATGCCCATACCGTTTAAAACCGGCTTTATATTTTTACTCTTTACGTAAACCCTTCTGCTGGGTTTGCTGACACGATCAAGGCCGAATATCACCTTTGCGTGTGCTTGCCCGTATTTAAGATAGATACGCAAGACACCTTGTTTGGTATCTTTTATAAATTTATAATTCTTAATAAATCCTTCATTTTTTAATATTCTAGCTATCTCAATTTTCAATTTTGATGCGGGAATATTAACAGCATTGAATTTTGCCTTCTCAGCATTCCTGATTCTGGTCAACATATCTGCAATTGAATCGCTCATTGCCATTGTTTTTTCTCCATAACCATATAACTTTTAACTATAGACTTTCAGATAAACAATTTCACTGTGTTATCAGTCGTCGACGTATAACTAATATGCCTTCCTCCTTCTGGCCTTGTGAAATTAATTATCTGAAAGTCTATATTCATTATAAAAATAAAAATCACCAGCTGGATTTTATAACTCCGGGAAGCATACCTTGTGAAGCCAGATCACGAAAACAAATACGACAAATTCCAAATTTTCTCAAAAAACCTCTTGGCCTGCCGCAGATAGGGCATCTATTGTATGCCCGAACTTTGAACTTCGGTTTTTTAATAGCTTTCATTCTAAGAGCTGTTTTTGCCAAATTATCCTCCTTAATTCCTGAATGGCATGCCTAACAGCTTAAGAAGTTCTTTTCCCTCTTTGTTATTCTTAGCTGTTGTAACTACTGTTATATTAAAGCCCTTGATCCTATCAATCTTATCGTAATCGACCTCAGGGAAAATAATATGTTCTTTGATCCCCAATGTATAATTCCCGCGCCCATCCAGGGCTTTATCTGATACACCCCTGAAATCACGAACTCTAGGAAGAGCTACATTAACTGTCTTGCTATAAAAATCATACATGCGTATATGACGCAGGGTAACCATACATCCGATCGGCATCCCTTCACGAAGCTTAAAAGCAGCGATTGACCTTCTGGCACGTGTAACAACAGGTTGCTGCCCTGATATAAGTTTCAGTTCTTCTTTAGCCGAATCAAGCAATTTCATATTATGGATAGCCTCTCCCAAGCCCATATTCAGCACAATTTTTTCAAGTTTAGGAACCTCCATAATATTCTGGTACTTAAAGGTCTCCATCAACTTGGGGATAACTTCTTTTTCATAATAGTGTTTTAACTGCGACATAATAATACCTTGTTATATTAAACGCTATAGATTCCCAGACAAACAATTTAACTGCATTATCAGTCGAAATCCTCGACGACGTACGACTCAGCAAGACTTGCTCGGATTTCTACTTCTATCCTTGTAAAATTAATTATCTGAAAATCTATATTTTTCAGTTGTCTATAATTTCACTGCACTTTCCGCAGATACGGGTTTTTTTGCCATCCTCAAGAATCTGCATTTTGATTCGCACAGACGACATACACTTGCTGCACATCAACATGACATTCGACGAGTAGATAGGCGCTTCCTTTTCAACAATTCCACCCTGCTTGTTCTTAACATTAGGCTTAACATGGTGTTTTACCATATTAATATTTTCCACAAGCACCCTGTTATTCTTTCTGATTACTTTAAGAACACTGCCTATCTTACCTTTGTCTTTACCGGCAATAATTTTGACCTTGTCATTTTTCTTTATAAGGCATTTATCTGTTACCATAAGCTACTTCTCCCAGGGCAATATTAATCCTATAAAACTTCAGGTGCTAACGAAATGATTTTCATAAACCTTTTGGCTCGAAGCTCCCTTGCCACAGGACCAAATATACGGGTGCCTATGGGTTCTTTATTTGAACTAATTAAAACAGCCGAATTATCATCAAATCTTATATATGATCCATCCGGCCTTCTGATTTCCTTTTTTGTACGAACCACAACAGCCTTCAAGACTTCTCCTTTTTTAACCTTGGCATTAGGTATAGCTTCCTTGACAGATACAACAATGATATCGCCAATACTTGCGTACCTTCTCCTGGATCCTCCAAGAACTTTTATACAGTACAATACCTTAGCGCCCGAGTTATCTGCCGCCGTCAATCTCGTCTCTGCCTGAATCATCGCCTTTAATTTCCTTATATAATCAAATAGCTTTTTGAACTATCTTACTTACACGCCACTTTTTTGACCTGCTAAGAGGTCTTGATTCGGTTATTAATACCTTATCTCCTATCTGACATGCATTATTTTCATCGTGAGATGAAAACTTAGAACGTCTTCTAACATACTTATGATAGAATTTATGTTTAACCATTCTTTCAACCATAACAACCACGCTTTTGGTCATCTTGTTACTAACTACTGTTCCCAATAGTTGTCTTCTTATTCCTTGCTTTTTCATAGCAGCATCTATTCTTCTTTATCTGTTTATTTTATCTTCTTTTAAAATAGTCTTTATCCTTGCTATCCCACGCCTGGTCTGCTTTATCTTTTGTGGATTTTCGAGCTGACCGGTTTCATGCTGAAAATTCAAATTAAACAGCTCCTCTTTAAGATCATCCAGGTTTCTTTGCTTTTCTTCCATGCTAAATTCTCTAATCTCACTTACCTTCATTATACATCGCCCCTCTCAATAAATCTCGTTCTAACCGAAAGCTTGTGAGAAGCAAGACGGAGTGCCTCCATTGCTAGTTCCTTGTCAATGCCCTCCATTTCATAAAGGATTCTACCTGGTTTGATAATTACGCACCATCCTTCAGGTGCACCTTTTCCTTTACCCATTCTAACCTCAGCGGGTTTCTTTGTAAAAGGCTTATCAGGAAATATCCTTATCCACAGCTTACCGCCTCTTTTTACATGCCGGGTCATGGCTATACGGGCAGCCTCAATCTGTTTAGATGTTATTGCACCACATTCCGTTGCCTGCAATCCAAATTCACCGAAACTCAATTTACATCCTCGGCTGGATATCCCTTTCATTCTACCTCTTTGCTGCTTTCTAAATTTTACCTTTTTGGGACTCAGCATGTCCTTGTTTCTCCTATTAGCCGGTAGTTATGGCATTTTTATCCAAAATCTCGCCTTTAAAAATAAATACTTTTACACCAACAATCCCGTATGTAGTATTTGCCTCAATAAATCCATAATCTATATCTGCCCTTAAAGTATGCAATGGAACTCTGCCTTCTTTATACCATTCTGTCCTGGCCATTTCGGCTCCACCGAGACGTCCCGAACATATAATCTTCACGCCTTTTGCACCAAACCTCATAGCCGATGAAACACCGCGTTTCATAGCACGCCTGAATGCAACTCTTCTCACAATCTGAAGAGCAATATTTTCAGCAACAAGCTGCGCATCGATCTCAGGTTTTCTTACCTCCTGAATATCTATCAGAATTTCATGAGAAATTATCTTATCTAACTCTTTCTTAAGGTGAGATATCTCAGATCCTTTTTTTCCAATAACAATACCCGGCCTGGATGTAAAAATTCGGAGCTTAACACGCTTGGACGATCTTTCAATTTCAATCCTGGATATGCCTGCATGGTATAGTTTCTTTTTTATAAATTTTCTTATATTATAATCTTCCAAAATATAATCGGAATAATTTTTTCCCGCATACCACCTTGATTCCCACGTTTTAACAATACCTAGTCTCAATCCTATAGGATTTACTTTCTGGCCCAAGCCATTCCCTCCTTTTTAAGACGATTTTTCAGCCAAAACTACCGTAATATGTGAAGACCTTTTCAATATCTTTGTACCTCTACCGCGAGCTCTTGCTTTGAAACGCTTCAGCGTAGGACCCTGATCTGCAATTACATTACGAATAACCAGTGAATCTACATCTATCTCAGAATTCTGATCAGCATTTGCTACAGCGCTACGAACAATTTTCTCCACGATTGCTGCTGCTTTATGGGGCATAAATTTAAGTGTATCAAGACCCACTTCAACCGGCTTACCCTTGACAGCACCTATAATTTTACGAACTTTCTGAGAAGAAATGCGTACATATCTTGCTACAGCTTTGATCTCCATTGTAAAATATTTCCTTAATCTTTTACCTAAATTGAGCGGTTTTTTACTCGATCTGTACCAATCTTTTGCGCATCAAGGACTTGCGAAAAATCTCGACATATCCATTGGTATGCCTACGCTTTTCGCAAACCTTGCTGCATCAAAATCTTAGCACATTTCTTCGCAAAAAATCGCTCAACTTAGGTTATAACTTTATTTCTATTTCTTTAATTTTGATTTTTTGTCCCCGGAGTGTCCATAAAAAGTCCGTGTTGGAGAAAATTCACCCAACTTGTGGCCTACCATATTTTCTGATACAAAAACTGGAACAAATTTTCTTCCATTGTGTACTGCCATCGTAATACCAACCATTTCAGGAATAATTATCGAACGTCTGGACCATGTTTTAATAACCCTGCTACTGCGTGCCTCTTGGGCTTTCAGGACTTTGTTTAATAATTTTGAATCAATATATGGACCTTTTTTTAACGACCGTGGCATAATTTCTCCTGTTATTATTTCTTTGTGCGCTTTTTAACTATATAGAGATCACTTTTTCCTTTCTTGCGGGTTTTATAGCCCTTGGCTGGTATACCCCATGGCGAACAAGGATGCCTTCCTCCTGAAGATCTTCCTTCACCTCCGCCCATAGGATGGTCAACCGGATTCATCGCAACACCCCGCACGCTTGGCCGCCTGCCAAGCCAACGCTTCCGTCCCGCTTTACCCAAAGAAATATTCTCGTGGATGACATTACCAAGCCTGCCTATGGTTGCCTTGCAATTAATAAGCACCATGCGAACTTCGCCGGATGGAAGCTTTATCAGAGCATACCTGTCTTCCTTTGCCATTAACTGTGCGAATGTGCCGGCACTTCTGACAATTTGACCGCCTTTTCCCTGCCGCAGCTCTATATTGTGAATATGTGTGCCAAGCGGTATATTTTTTAAAGGAAGTGTATTACCGGGCTTTATATCTGCATCAGGCCCTGAAACTACAATGTCGCCAACAGCAAGATCAACCGGTGCTAATATGTATCTTTTTTCGCCATCTTTATAATAAAGAAGAGCTATTCTGGCACTACGATTAGGATCATACTCAATTGATGTCACCTTAGCGAGAATCCCTATTTTATCCCTTTTAAAGTCAATAATCCTATATTTCCGCTTATGTCCACCACCGCGGTGACGGCACGTAATACGTCCGTTTACATTACGCCCACCTGTTTTTTTAATTATCTTAAGCAATTTCTTCTCAGGCTTCGTGCTGCTGATCTCATCAAATGTTGAATATATTTGAGCACGCCTTCCTGGAGATGTAGGTTTTACTTTCTTTACCGCCATT
>JAYEFW010000089.1:0-2339 GCA_034658795.1 Thermodesulfobacteriota bacterium | reverse complement strand
TCTATACCCCTTCAAAAAAATCAATGCGTTCACCGGGTATTAATGTCACAATTGCTTTTTTCCAGTCCTTGCGCTTTCCAATAATGCGACCTCTCTGTTTGGTCTTACCCTTCACTTGCATTGTACGCACACCAGCTACCTTAACATTGAATATATTCTCTATAGCCCTTTTGATTTCAACCCTGTTAGCCTTGCGAGAGACCTTAAATGAAACCTGATTGGAAGCTTCTTTTTGAATAGTTGTCTTCTCGGTAATCAGAGGGCTTTTTATAATATCATAATAAATCAATTGGGCAGCCTCCCTTCAATGGCCTTTATTGCTGACTCAAGAAGGACCAAATTTTCATATTTTAGAATGTCATATACATTCAATCCCTCACTTCTCAAAACTTTTACGCCAGGTACGTTTCTGGATGAAAGTTCCAGGTTTTCATTTTTTTTATCAGTTATTATCAACGCATTTTTCATGTTAAACGCATCTAATACTTTCAAAAATTCCTTTGTCTTAATTCGCTCAAGCTCAATCATGTCAATAACAAATAGACAATTCCCCTGAAACTTGCTGCTCAATGCCATCTTAAGCGCCAAGCTTTTTACCTTTTTAGGCACATTGTAAGAATAAGATCTTGGGTCTGGGCCAAAAACAACCCCACCACCTCTGAGCAAAGGAGCTTTTATATCGCCCCGTCGTGCGCGACCAGTCCCTTTTTGACGAAACAGTTTCTTTCCACTGCCCTTTACATCGCTGCGATGCTTAACAGATGCCGTCCCTGAACGCCGGCAAGCCATCTGCATTTTTGTAACTTCATGCAAGACAACCGATTTTACTGGAACATTGAATATCTTGTCCGATATATCAATCTGTGAAACTTTCTCTCCATTAATATTTTGAACATCTACGACAGCCATAATCTCCTCATTCAGGATGCAGATACATAACGCACTCAGTGCGGACATGAGTGCCTAAAGTGAGCGTACCACAACTTCAGGCAATCTTAAGAACTTTTTTATCCATCTATCCCGATCATCCTGTATATCCTGTCAAAAAAAGGAACTCCCTATACTATATCTCTATTTTGGTAATTTCTTTTTTCTGATTTCTATCAATCCTGAATTAAATCCAGGTATCGCACCCTTTATCAATACCAGATTTTCTTCAGGTCTTATGTCTACAATCTCTAAATTTTTAACGGTGTTTCTTTCATTCCCATAATGACCGGGCATTTTTTTCCCTTTAATTACTTTAGCGGGCCAAGCGCTGCAACCAACGGAACCAGGCACTCTATGGCTATGACTACCATGTGTCTTTGCTCCGCCATGGAATCCATGCCTCTTTATGACCCCTGAAAAACCACGGCCTTTAGTCGTACCGGAAACATCAACAAGTTCACCGACCTCAAATAAATCAATGGCTACTGTATGGCCAGGGGTATAATCACTCGGAGTATCCACAGGAAATTCCCGCAGGATTTCAAAACAACCTTCTCCGCTTTTCTTTAAATGCCCCTGCATCGGCTTATTAATTCGAGATCTCTTCTTTTCACCAAAACCCAGTTGAAGCGCATTATATCCATCAGTAATAATAGTCTTTATCTGAGTTATTACACATGGACCAGCCTGTATCACGGTGACCGGTATATGTTTTCCATCTGGTAAAAAAACACCTGCCATTCCCAATTTTTTACCAAGCAATCCCTTACACATACTTTTTACTTATTCCTTTGTACAGCCTTCTTTTTTATTAAAAAAGTTCCTGCTGTGTTATATAGACTTTCAGATAATTAATTTCACAAGGTTAGAAGGAGGAAGGCGTATTAGTTATACGTCAACAACTGATAACGCAGTGAAATTATATTTATCTGAAAGTCTATAGTTTAATTTCTACGTCGACTCCTGGAGAAAGATCTAGTTTCATCAAAGCATCAACGGTCTGCTGAGTTGGCTCCAAAATATCTAAAAGCCGTTTATGTGTTCTAATTTCAAACTGTTCCCTCGATTTCTTATCTATGTGGGGAGATCGTAACACGCAGTATTTATTGATCATTGTCGGAAGTGGTATCGGGCCAACTACCCTTGCACCTGTCTTATTGGCCGTATCACCAATATCAAGTGCTGACTTATCAAGAAGCTTATGATCATATGCTTTAAGTCTGATCCTTATTTTGGTATTTTTAATCATTATTTCTATTTACCTGAGTTGAGCAATTTAGTTTTTATTCAATTATTTCGCTTACCACTCCAGCACCCACAGTACGGCCGCCTTCCCTTATCGCAAACCTGAGTTCCTTCTCCATTGCTATCGGAGTTATCAGATCCGCCGAAATCGTTACATTGTCACC
>JAYEFW010000088.1:0-4554 GCA_034658795.1 Thermodesulfobacteriota bacterium | reverse complement strand
ATCATTTTCAGGAACCTGATTTTATCAGAAAACAAATAAAACTGCTTATCCGTATTGCCGACAAGCACGGTGAAGCAATTGGCATAGCGCATCCACATATAATCACATATAACATTCTTCGCGAATTACTTCCCGAACTGCAAAAAAAAGTTCAACTCGTCCCTGCATCACAGATCGTGCGTATTCCATCATAGGCTGAATTCAGGGGTCGGGGGTCAGTGGCCGGGGATCGGGGTCAGAGGTCAGTTTTACAAAATCCTGCCAAGTTCTTTTTGTGGGAGAGGCATCCTGCCTCGAAAATCGTGGCTGAAAGCCACTCCCACTCCGTACACGTTTGTCTCCATTTTATTCCGTGTTAAACGATTTGTAACAATTTAGCCTTTTGAAAAAAAATCTGACAGGATAAACAAGATTTGTAAGCGTTCACGGAACATTGAAATTAGAAATTTGGCCTTCATGCTTTTGTACTGTTATTCCCAATTTCAAGTTTCAAGCCGTGGAACGGCTACAATAATTTAAATCCTGAATATCTTGTAAAAAGCTGTCCAAAAATAATATTTAAAAGCGCTAACGTGTTAAACGACTCAACAAAATATACAAAATTACATTTTTATTGTTACCATTTTTTATGTGTGGTATTTAAACGGAAAATCATATAATTACTTATTAGGCCCTATAACGAAAGGGAGGGGGGATCTAAGTCATGTTAAACACAGAAAATTTACTTTCAAGGATCACGTTCAATCCAAAAATAATGCTCGGTAAGCCGACTATTCGGGGTATGAGAATCACCGTGGAACAAATACTGCGGGCACTTTCGGGAGGTGTGTCGGAGCAGGAACTGCTTGAAGAGTATCCAGACCAGAACTTGAGAAAGAGGATTTTCAGGCGGTGTTCGCATATGCAACATGGCTGGTCGAAGAGGAGCAGGTGTTTTCCGTCAGAGTGTCCACATGAATTCATCCAAACTGAGATTCATAGTTGAGGAAATTATCCGCATCGCCGTCACGGAAAATCGTATGGTTATCACAATGGACAAAGATTTCGGAGAGTTGGTTTATCATTCCTTAATGGGACATAGTGGAGTTCTGCTCCTGAGGCTTGAAGATGCCACCGGCTCCGAGAAATTGCAGGTCGTAAAACACATTATGAAAAATTATTCGGATCGGATCAAAAACTGTTTCTGCGTATTTCAGAATGATAAGTTCCGAATCAAAAAAATAAATCGGTAACTGAGAAGGTAGAGTTATGTGCGAAAAACATGTTGATATATATTGAGCCGAATGAAAACAGCGGAATGCTCTGGAATAATGAAGGGCGGCGAACAAATCACTACCTGACCGCCAACAGCGTGGCGGTTTTTGAAAGGTAAGGTATGCTGAAAATAAAGCGTAACGATAAATGCCCTTGTGGGAGCGGAAAAAAGTACAAGAAATGTTGTCTTGCTGATCCAGATAAAAATTCTGAAATAATCCGTGCAAGGTCTATTGCCCATACTTATGAGGAACTATATCAAATTATTGCCAAACCAATGGATATTTATCGGCTAAAAGTAGAATTGATACGAATGGGATTTCAAGAGATCGATACAGAAGTATCAAGAACATTCGAAATAGAGGGCAAGCAAACACTCTACGATTTACACATTAATATACAACACGCATTCGACTGGGATAACGACCACATGTTCTCATTTTACCTTAGCGATAAATTATTTGATAAAGATAACGAATTCTCAGCAAACCCTTTAGGAGAACATCTTGTTTCCAGTTTCGGGAAATCCAGCAAGTCAGCGTCTGATGCCCAATTGCGTGATTTGGGACTTTCCACAGGTTTGTCATTCTGGTATCTATTTGATTATGGAGATGAATTGGTGCATAAAGTTACCGTTGAAGAAGTGCGAGAAATGACATCAAAGGATATAGATTTGCCAAATATGCTTCATCAGACAGGTAATGCTCCCCCCCAATATGGTAATGTGGAGGAATAATAGACGCTGCCGCTCTATGCCATTCGTTGATCATGAACCAACCCCAACCATCCCTTTGTAGATGGCAACAAAAGGGTCGGTCATGCGGCCATGGGAACATTCCTCTAAATGAAATTAAGGCATAATGCGCATGACCCGCTGGAAAAAGGATAGGGGACTGGCGTGAATATGATAGACTTTATTCATCTGAAGGAGCTTCTTGTCAAATTTTGAGAGCTGTTGTAGCTTTTTCTTGATTATCGCGCCAGATCGACGGCAAACATGTTTTTTGATCCTGAACTCATTTGGTAAGGAGGTATGGTAATGAAAGGAGTTATCTTTAATCTTTTGGAAAACCTGATTGTTGACAAATTCGGCGACAAAATTCTGGAGGAAATATATGCCGCAGCTCACTTTTCTCTGGATGCTCCGCCATTTGTAGGACCCGAAACCTACCCGGATTCAGATTTGTTTGCTATGGTTATTTTACTTTCTGAAAAAACAAATCTGCCGGTTGACGATTTGGTCTACGAATTCGGTAAATATATGTTCCCTGTTCTAGCGGACAGGCATCCCGTTTTTCTTGATAATGTCAATTCACCAATTGAATTTCTAGAAAGCGTAAATGATATCATCCACATAGAAGTTAAGAAACTTTTTGAAGGAGCCAACCCACCAATAATCAAAATTGAAGATGTAAATCACAGGCAGGTAAAGCTCTACTATAGCTCAGAAAGAAAGTTGTGCAAATTGGTAGAAGGTCTCTTGGATGGCGTTGCCGATTATTTCGGCCAAAAAATATCTTATAGCCATCAACAATGCATGCGAGATGGAGCTCGTGAATGTATTTTGCATATCCAATTCTATGATTAGGGCAATTTAGTGATGAATGTGATTAAAATACTCAAAACAAAGCTTGAGCGAGAACGTAAAGCAAAAAAAATACTGGAAAACATGTTAGAAACTCGCACAAGGAATCTGTATTTGGCCAAACAAAAAGCCGAGGCTGCCAATGCTGCCAAGAGTGATTTTCTGGCCAACATGAGCCATGAGATCCGCACACCCATGAATGCGGTCATTGGTTTTTCCGACATGCTGCTTGATACTGATTTGGATGAAAACCAGAGAGATTATGTAAACACTGTCAAAAGAAGTGGCGATTCTCTACTTTCTTTGATCAACGATATCCTTGATTTCTCCAAGATCGAGGCAGGGCAGTTGGATTTTGATGAGATTGACTTTGATCCGGAACTTTTGGTCTATGATGTCTGTGAAATGGTTCGCCCAAAGATTGAATCAAAACCTGTCGAGGTCTTATGCCGTATAGCGGACAACATCCCTTCAATGGTTAAGGGAGATCCAATACGGTTTCGTCAGGTACTGACAAATCTGATGGGCAATGCTCCCAAATTCACCGAGTCCGGAGAAATTGAAATCTCCCTTGATATTGAAGAGGAAAAAGAAACCCGGGTAAAATTTCATGCAAAAATCAGAGATACAGGCATCGGTATCCCTAAAGATAAATTGTCCACTATATTTGAGCCTTTTAAGCAGGCAGATGGATCAACTACAAGAAAATATGGCGGTACCGGATTGGGCTTAGCCATCTGCAAGCAGATCTCAGATCTCATGGGAGGGAAGGTCTGGGCAGAAAGTATAGTTGGCAAAGGGAGCATCTTCCACTTTACCGCATGGCTTGGAAAGGTTGAAGAAAAAGAAACCAGGAGATTTGTCTCTGTATCACTCTCCGGCAAAAAGGCTCTCATTGTTGATAATAATCGGAACAATCTGGATATCTTAAGGCACATTTTAGAGTCGGTCGGTATGTATGTAGTTGCTCTAACAAATGGAAAATATGTTTTACCAGCTATACAAAAGGCCATTGAGGAACAAAACCATTTTAACCTTTGTATCTGCGATATCCAGATGCCCGGCATAAGCGGATATGATGTGGCAAAAGCAATTCATGGTTTTAAATCCGAAATCAAAGACATTCCTCTGATTGCCCTGTCCTCTTTAATGGAGCGAGATGCCAAAAAATGTGAAGAGGCAGGATTTGATGGATTCCTGAACAAGCCCATTCGCAGGGAAAAGCTATATAAGATGTTAGAGAGACTATTGGGCGAAAAGAAGGATAAAGAGCTAAAACCGAAAATTGTTACTCAGTATTCAATTCGAGAGGATATGAAGCATTCTGCGCGTATCCTTTTAGTAGAAGACAACCTGATCAATCAGAAACTTGCAAAGATGATGCTGACTAAGGCCGGATATCAGGTGGATGTGGCCAATAACGGTCAAGAGGCCGTTGAAAAATACACAACATCTCCCGAGAATTTTGACCTGATCTTCATGGATGTTCAGATGCCGGAGATGGACGGAATTGAAGCGACACAAGTTATCAGAGAAAAGGGATTTGACACTATTCCGATTGTTGCCATGACAGCCAATGCGATGAAAGGTGACAGGCTGATATGCCTTAAGGCAGGCATGGTTGATTATATTGCAAAGCCGATTAAAAGAGAACTCGTCTTTGAAATACTTGAAAAATGGATTTTTAATAACAATACGCCCATTTAAACATCAAA
>JAYEFW010000087.1:0-4565 GCA_034658795.1 Thermodesulfobacteriota bacterium | reverse complement strand
ATAAGTATCAAGAATTATACTGGTTTCAATGCCGTAGCCGATTGGAAAGGGTATTTTCTCAAAGAGTTCACGGTAACCGGCATATTCGCCGGAAAGAGGCTGTAGTATCTGGGTAAGCTCCGGGAAAAAAAGAGAGAACAGAGGCCTTATTACCAGTTCCGTGACTCTCCCGCCGCCTGTAGGTCTGGTTTTTTTCTTGCCTGTGGCAAAGGTAATGGGCCTGTCATAATATGCCTTGCTATATTTGATATTATCAAAAAGAAGAAGCGGACCTACAAGAGCATAAACAAATCTATGATGAATATTTTTTATATCAGCATCAAGATAAATAATTATATCACCTTTTGTAATATAAAGAGCTTTCCAAAGATTTTCACCCTTTCCCTTGAACTTTTCAAGTTTGGGCAGGATATCATTAGCTTTGTATACATCAGCGCCATAAGTTGATGCTATTTCCATGGTTCTATCTGTTGAGCCTGAATCAATAACCACGATTTCATCAAGAAGTTGATAGCGAGACATCAACTCCGAGTTCATGATAATAATTTCTTTTGCAATAGTCTTTTCTTCGTTAAGAGTAGGTAGACAAAGAGATATTTTAATCTTTTTTCTTTTTTTTTCTTCAACAAGACGGTTAATGTCTTTGAATTCAGAATGATGAAAGGTATTTTTTTTTAGCCAGTTGCTATTCATCGCAAACTCCTTTGTCTATTGCCATAATCGCTCCAACAATCTGAGCGATTCCTTTATACATTGGTTCAATTTCCATTGTAGCATTTTCAAGATGAATATTTTCTCCTTGCGTAATCCCAAGTGTAACTGCCGGTATTTTGTGTGCAAGAAGAATTGACAATTCAGATTCACTTGGTTCACATATTGGTTTTATGCCCAACCTTTCAATTATTGCGCCGGCACTTTTTACAAGGGGATGATTGTATTTTAAACTGGCTGCGCTCAGGTTGCTTATAGTTTTCAGCTTCAGCTTAATTTCATTCTGGTGACTTATGTCTTCAATAATGTCATTAATATCATTATAAATACTTTTGACCATTTTATCTGAATTACTTTGAATCTCAAAGCCAAGATTTGCCTTACCGGCTATAGTTCCATGCTTGAAACCGCCTGATATTTTACCGATAATTACTCTGGAACGTGGTCTTTGAGGTAAGCGTAACTCCATGATCTGATTTATAACTTCATTTAAAATCAATATCGCATTTGACTTGAACTTCTGAAGCGGTCCGGGTGTGGGTGATATATCACATTCAACTTCACATCTAATCATTCCTTCAGAATAATAATTAAGTCTGCCAAGTTCAACACCCTCCAGGCAAATTGCACCTCTTATGGGAGTATTCCACGTTTTCAGGAGATGCCTGATGCCTCGCAAATTCCCCCTTCCTAATGATTGTATAGTTCCCGCAAGGACAATATCTGATTCAAAACGAAGATCTAATTTCCTAAAAATTTCCGGCAACGAAGCCAATACCCCAATGCTCAATGAATTATCTAAAATACCTACTCCATTTATTCTTTTTTTCCTGACAGTATAATTATGATCTACATTTTTTTCAAAAACCGTGTCCAGATGTGCAACGACAAAAACAGGTGGCTTTGATGGAGAAGTTCCCCTGATAATTCCAATGGGATTCCTGTATGCATCGGTTGTACATTCATCTACCTGAAACTCAGCCAACCTTTCCATAAATAAATCGGTCCGCCTTTTTTCCTTGAAAGTAGGAGCAGGTATCTGTCCAATAAATACTATATTAGCGATAATTATTTCCTTGATCGATTTTATCGCCTCAACAACGGACGGTAATTCATTAAGATACTTTACCATATCGGCCACCCTAAAAACAGCAAGAATTTATTGAAAAATTATATTTTATTATCATATGTGTCGAAATTTTAAAAGAAATTATTGACATATTAAACATTTTCAAAGCAAAATAGAAACCTATTTTAATCGTTATTCAATACGGAATTTCAACAAGCACCTTTACTAAGCCCTTTACCCGTTTGGCATGGACAGGAATTAAGGGTACAAAACTTGAGTGCTAATTTACAATCTTTATGGAGAATACCACCAATGAAAAGCTTTATTGTTTTTTTCATAGTCTTATTTTCTACAGTAGTGCAGGCTGAAACCTTGTATATTTCTGATATTATTAAAATAACAGTCAGAACGGGGCCTGGAATTAATCACAAAATAATCGCAATGATCGAATCAGGCGAAAGGGTTGAGGTGCTTAAGACAGAGGAGCCGGATAAGGACTGGTCTCTTGTTCGAATCGCAAACGGAAAGGAAGGATGGGTTCTCAGCCGTTTCCTCAAATCTAAAGAACCAGATAGGCTGGTACTTGACAGATTGAAAAAAAAACATAACGTGCTTAAGAAGCAAGCTGTCTCTACGATTGAAGAAAACAAGGTCTATAAAAAAGAAAATAAGAGACTGAACGTAGAACTTAAAACAAACAAAGAAATATCAAAGAAAATTAAATCATCTTATGAAACCTTAAAAAAAGAGTCAGCCGAATTTCTTGAACTAAAGTCTAATTATGGAAAGACTTCGTCAAAACTTATCGAACAGACAAAAAAAGCTAAAAAATTGGAAGAAGAATTAACAAGCCTGTTGTTACAACAGAATATCAAGTGGTTTTTAAGCGGCGCCGGTGTACTCCTTTTGGGTTTCGTGATAGGATTTAGCACCAAACGTCAGCGCAGGCGATCATCTTTACTGTAAAATTATAAAAAATGGAATTTGAAACTGATTTCTTGATTATAGGAAGCGGTGTGGCTGGGCTGACGTTCGCCCTTAAAGTAGCAGAATTCGGCAGTGTCGCACTTGTAACTAAAAAAGAAATCATGGACAGCAATACAGCTCAGGCACAGGGCGGAATCGCCTCTGTTTTTGATAAAGTTGATTCATTTGATCTCCATATTCGTGACACTCTTGCATCAGGAGACGGTCTTTGCAACAAGGAAGTTGTTGAGATGGTAGTAAAAAACGGACCTGATAGAATTCTGGAACTGATCAATTTTGGTGTACATTTCAACTTAAAGAAAAATGGTTCAAAAAAGAAAACTTTTGACTTTGATCTTGGACGAGAAGGGGGACACTCAAAAAAACGTATCGTGCATGCTCAGGATTTGACGGGACTGGAAATAGAAACCGTGCTGGTACGTCACGTCAAAAATCATGAACGCATTACACTGTTTGAGAACCATATCGCAATTGATCTTATCACCTGTTCAACTCTTTTAAAAAGCGGTCTGGTAACAACCAACCACGAGGAATCATGCTGTGGAGCATATGTTCTTGAAAGAGATACAAAACAAGTCAAAACCTTTCGCGCTAAAATAACTCTGCTCGCCACAGGTGGCGCCGGCAAGGTATATATTTACACAAGCAACCCCGACATTGCGACCGGAGATGGAATCGCAATGGGATACAGAGCAGGCGCTACATTAGCCAATCTTGAGTTTGTCCAGTTCCATCCAACCTGCCTTTACCATCCTGAAGCTAAAAACTTTCTTATTTCAGAAGCTGTCAGGGGTGAAGGAGGAATGCTTATTGACTCTGCCGGAAATCCTTTCATGGAGAGATATGATCCCCAAAAAGATCTGGCCTGCCGTGATATTGTTGCCAGAGCTATAGATGCGGAGCTCAAAAAAAGCGGAGATGATTCGGTATTTCTCGATATATCTCATAAAAATTCCGAATTTGTTAAAAATCGTTTTCCTAATCTTTATGAAAAATGTTTAACTTTCGGTATCGACATGACAGCCGAACCTATTCCTGTTGTTCCGGCAGCTCATTATATGTGCGGCGGCGTAAAAACAGATATCCACGGCAGAACAAATATCCTCGGGCTTTACGCCATTGGGGAAACAGCCTGTACAGGCCTTCACGGCGCTAATAGACTGGCAAGCAATTCTCTGATAGAAGCGCTGGTCTATGCCCATATGGCAGCGAAACATGCAGTAAAAGACCTCGAAATTTTAGATTTCAAATCCATGCCCGACCTTCCCCTATGGGACGAATCCGGCACAACCGATAGTGATGAAGTCATCATGGTTTCACATAACTGGGATGAAATAAGACGGTCTATGTGGAATTATGTAGGTATAGTTAGATCGAATAAACGTCTTGAAAGAGCAAAAAGAAGGATAGAGAATATTCAAAACGAAATTCATGAGTATTACTGGAATTTCAAAATTGCCGGAGATCTTATTGAACTCCGAAATATCGCTACGGTTGCTGAACTGATTATTAAATGCGCCATGCTCAGAAAGGAAAGCCGCGGACTTCACTACAATATAGAATATCCTTATCGTGATGACAAATTATGGGGAAAAGATACTATTATAAGAAAAACCTTTGAAGGATAAAATTGTTCAATGTAGTTAATAATTTTCTTGCATGAAAATAGTTACTAAGATATTAAAAACGGTTCACGGTTTTTTATGAGTTCTCACAACTGAGTTTCTTGCTTTTATGTTTTGATCAACCGTGAACGGTTATTATGATAGCTTCTTGATCAGACAACAGGTAGAAAATT
>JAYEFW010000086.1:0-4585 GCA_034658795.1 Thermodesulfobacteriota bacterium | reverse complement strand
TTCAAAATTTCTTCCGGTATATCTGCATTAGTATATACTTTTTGCACATCATCGCAGTCCTCAAGATTTTCCATCAATCTTACCATTTGTTCCGCCTCTTTGCCTTCCAAATTTACTGTTGACTTTGGAAGCATAGTTATTTCAGCTACAATGTAAGGTATTGATTTTTTGTCTATTGCTGTTTTAACTGATTCAAAATCCTGAAGCTCGGTGATAATTTCAAAATTACTTTCATCCTCTTTCACATCTTCAGCGCCGGCATCTATGGCGATTTCCATCAAAGCTTCTTCATCGACCTCGCTGTTTTCGACAACAATATATCCTTTTTTGTCAAACATCCACGAAACACAGCCGTTTTCACCTAAATTCCCTCCGGATTTGCTTAGAATGTAGCGAATATCGGCAACAGCCCTGTTTTTGTTGTCGGTAAGTGATTCAATTAAAATAGCTGTGCCACCCGGGCCGTACCCTTCGTAAATAATATCTTCGTAATTTACTCCTTCGAGTTCTCCGGTCCCCTTTTTTATGGCTCTTTCAATATTGTCTTTGGGCATATTTTCACTTTTTGCAGCCTGGATTGCCGTTCTCAGTCTTGGGTTTGATGCAGGATCTCCTCCTCCTCCCATACGAGCTGCTACAGTAATTTCCTTTATAAGTTTCGTGAAAATTTTACCACGTTTGGCATCGGTTGCACCTTTTTTATGTTTAATGGAAGACCACTTGCTATGACCTGACATATTTTCCTCCTGAATCTACAGTCTAATTTGTAAAAATTCACCACGGAATGACACGAAGTTTCACTGAAAATTGTAAACAATGAACTACACTACAGTAAACTTTGGCGAATTTGTCCCAACAACTCACGAAAATCTGAACAATGTGCGTAATCTGTTGATTAAATTTGAACAAAGTATTTGATAATTCAGTGTAGTTCCGTGAAAATCCGTGGTAAACTATTATTTTAAGTTTTATCCAATCCGATTATATAAATCTCTTTACTCGCCTTTCGGCTGCTTTGTGGTTTGAAAATCCTGCTTTTTTTAAAACCGGCCTTTACTAAATCTGAAAATTTATTAAAATCTTCACCCTGAAAGATTTTGCAAACAAATGATCCTCCGGGCATCAGAATTTTTTGAGCAATGTATAGAGCTGCTTCGCAGAGATTAAATGATCTCGCAGCATCAACACTTTTATTTCCGGTTGTAGCCGGTGCCATATCACTTAAAATAACGTTAAAATTTTTTCCTGTTAATTCATAAAACTCATCATTAATAGAGAGAATATCTGCGGTAAATACCTTGGCGCTTGATGGGATCTTTACAGATAAAGGCTTCAGGTCAACTCCAATTACCCTGCCTTTTTTACCCGTCAGCTCTGCTGCATAGATAAGCCAGGACCCAGGTGAACAACCCAGATCAAGAACTCTGTCCCCTTTTTTAATTAAATTGTATTTTTGCTGTATCTCTTTAAGTTTATAAACCGATCTTGCCGGAAAATTTTCTTTTTTAGCCAGTGTGGAATAATGATCTTTCCACCCCTTATGTTTTGATTTGTTTCGCCTCATCAAAAAAGTATTTCAATAGCTTCTGATAATGTTTTAACCCCAACAACATCTATGCCTTTTACTTCGGTCATGCGTTTCAGGTTGCTTTCCGGCACAAGACACCTTGAAAAACCCATTTTTTTTGTTTCGTTAACTCTGGTTTCAATATGGCTCACAGCTCTGACTTCACCTGTCAATCCTACTTCACCAAGAACAAGTGTTGCATCGGAAATAGGTTTGTCTAAAAAGCTTGATGCGATGGCGGAAACAATTCCCATGTCAATTGCCGGCTCATCTACCTTTACACCCCCAGCCACATTCATAAAGATATCGTGCCCCATTAAATCCATACCTAATTTTTTTTCCATAACAGCCACAAGCAGAGCAACCCGATTTTGGTCAAGACCAAGAACTGTCCTTCTGGGTGTTCCCAAATTTGTACTGCCGACCAGAGCCTGAAGTTCAACAAGTATCGGCCTGGTTCCTTCCATGCTGGAAGTTACAACTGATCCTGGTGTGTTTGCAGGACGTTCTGAAAGAAATACCGCAGAAGGATTTACAACTTCTGTAAGACCGATTTCATTCATTTCAAATACGCCTATTTCATTGGTTGATCCAAACCTGTTTTTAACGGCACGCAAAATTCTGAAAACATGATTTCTATCGCCTTCAAAATAAAGAACCGTATCCACCATATGTTCCAGAAGTCTGGGCCCGGCTATGGCACCATCTTTTGTCACATGCCCAACCAGAAATATTGGAACACTTGTATTTTTGGCTATGAACATGAGTTTAATGGCGCATTCCCTGACCTGGCTTACACTTCCCGGAGCAGAAGTAAGCTCTGCGTTAAACATGGTCTGGATAGAATCTATTACAAGCACATCCGGCCTGGTTGATTCAATCATTGTTTGTATGGATTCTATATTTATCTCTGAAACCACCAGCAAATCGCGGGAGACAGTTAAAAGCCTTTTACTCCGCAAGCTTATCTGTTTAATTGATTCCTCTCCAGAGACATAAAGTACCTTGTGCCCCATATTTGCAAGACCGTGCAAAGCCTGCAACATTAGAGTGGACTTGCCTATTCCGGGAGTACCGCCTATAAGCACAAGTGTTCCAGGGACAAGCCCGCCGCCCAAAACCCGGTCAAATTCTTTGATTCCGGTTAATAAACGATATTCATCCTCAAGTTTAATTGAGTCAATGGGGACTGGTTCTGATTGAAGAGATAATGCATTGCGCCTTGCTTCTTGAGACGGCTTCAATGTTTGCGCTTCTTCAACAAAGGTCTGCCATTGTCCGCAGTCAGGGCATTTGCCCATCCATTTAGGGGCCTGGTATCCACATTCCTGGCAGCAAAAAATTGTTTTAGAGATTTTTTTCATATTACAATATATATGTTATATGATAAAGTATATGTGATCGTTATTGGTAAGCGTTCACGGAACGTTGAAATTAGAAATTTGGCCTTCATGGTTTTGTACTGTTGATGAACGTATTCAATTTGGGTCCGAGTTTTTCAACTATTGCTTTGAATTCTGCCAGTTTGTAAACATCCAACTCGCAAACTCGTTTCATCTCTCCCAAATTTCTACTTTCCAATTTCAAGTTTCAAGCCGTGAACGGCTACCGTTATTGTTTGACTTTTAAATTTATATCATGTTATTTAGATACTTACAAGTAACCGTTTACGCAGTTAACGGTTGATCAAAACATAAAACTGTTAACTGTAAACCGACAACCGTAAACCCCTTGAACTTATATGATTGATTATCACGTACATACCTCCCTTTGCAACCATGCAGAAGGTGTAATAGAGGCATACATACAAAAAGCCGTGGATATAGGCTTAAAAGAGATATGCTTTCTGGATCATCTGATTATTTCTGAGCCTGCAAACAGGCTTTCTATGACACCCGGCGAAGTCCCGTTTTATTTTCAGGCAATTCAGCTTCTTAAACATAAATACCGGAACATTATTAATGTTAAAGCCGGTCTGGAAGTTGATTTTTGTCCGGAGCATACCGATCTTATCAGAGATATTGTGGGGATGTATTCATTTGATGTTATTGGGAGTTCTCTGCATTTTCTTGATGGCATTAACGTAGTAAGTCATGGTTCACAATGGAGCCGTGGAGAAAATGACACAGATTACATTTACGGCCTTTACCTTGAAAAGTTTGATAAAATGCTGGATTATAATTATTATGATATAATATGTCATTTTGATTTGTTGAAAAAATTTGGAAGAAGGCCTTTAAAAACCTTTGATAAAGAAATAAATGAGATATTATCAAAGATAAAAAAGAAGAATTTATCATTGGAGCTTAATACAAGCGGATATAATCATCCGGTCAATGAGGCTTATCCTTCCAGAGAAATTATAGAAAAATGTTTTGAAAAGGGGATTTTTTTTACTCTTGGGTCAGATGCTCATAAGCCTGAGAGCGTTGGTCAGTATTATGACAAGGCATTGCCATTGCTTATTTCGGCTGGATACAGTCATATAGTCACATTTGAAAAACGATGTCTTAAAATGATTCCAATTACAAGATAGATGGGTAATTTTAATACCAAATTATTTTTTAAACTCGCTTGACATCAATCTGAAAATCATTTAGTAGTAATTTCGACTCGTTTAGTAGTAATTTCGACTCGTTTGGAAAGGACTTAGAGATGATTTTTTGCCTGCTGATTTCAAGTGTACTTTTTTACGATCGACCAATGTATCATGTTGAATTGTCAGCAATTGTTTCCTTACTCGACAACTCGACAGCTCGGTGACTCAATTATTTGAGGATCTACATAATGGTAAGGAATTCGTGAAGTCAAAAACCCTTAAATTCATTCTTATCTGTTCGATCATAGAGACATTTTTCTCTCTTCAAGTTGCAATGGCAGACATCGGAGAAAGACAACGCCTGCATATTCTTAAAGAATCGGGACAGCGCAACGAAGCGTATGAAGGCTACAAGGCCGCCATTGCAAAACATCCCAAATCCATTCCCCTTGTTCTTGATTTTGTTGAACTCCTTATCG
>JAYEFW010000085.1:0-4585 GCA_034658795.1 Thermodesulfobacteriota bacterium | reverse complement strand
AGCGGGCAACAATGGATGAAATTAAAGCCAGCTATAGAAATCTTATCAAAAAGTGGCATCCGGATAAGCGTAATGCGCCAGACGAAGAATGTGCCGAAATGACTGACAAGATTATTAATGCATATAGAACCATCCTTGATTATTGTGAATCCTATCAATACTCTTTTAGTGAAGAAGAAGTTAAAAATTATCTTTCAGATGAGGAATGGTGGTTTGAACGTTTTGGTGAAGACCCTTTGTGGGGAAAAATTAGGACGGAAGAATAGAGTAAGGCCGTAAAAGTTATCGCAGCCCTGACGCATATATGTATGTAGTCAAGCCGTTCAAGAATTTATGAGAACTGAAAATAAAAAAATGCTGCCAACGCCCTAAAACCAAAAGGGAAATTGGTTTTTACTACCTTGAACGGTTTGTTCCCTCTATTCCATTAATGTTTAAACAAATGATTGAGGAAAAAATAGATGGCTGAGAGAGTGTGTCCTGTATGGGCTGGTTATCTTCTTGCTAGTCCTGTAAGAAAATTATTTCAAAATCCTAAAAAGATACTCGCCCCATACGTGGAGAACGGGATGAAGGTTTTAGATATTGGCTGTGCAATGGGTTTCTTCAGTTTGCCCCTTGCACAGATTATCGGTTCGAACGGGAAAGTCATATGTGTGGATGTGCAAGAGAAGATGATTAAGTCACTCAAAAAACGCGCACAGAAAGCAGGATTAGCCAATAGAATTGAAACACGCATATGTCACCATAATTTACTAAGTCTGGATGACCTTAAGGAAAAAATCGATTTCGCTTTTGCATCTGCTGTTGTACACGAAATTTCTGATGCTCACACATTTTTTTCTCAGATATATGAAACGATAAAACCTGCTGGAACATTTCTTGTAGTAGAACCAAAGGGACATGTATCAGAAAAAGATTTTGAAATAACTATTTCTATTGCCGAACAGAATGGTTTTAATGTAATCGACAGTCCCAAGATAGGTCGCAGCCATACTGTGCTTTTGGGGAAAAAATGAAAACTCAGGTTGGCCGATTATTGGCACAATTTGAAACTCTCTGCCTGGGTGGCGGTAAGTTTGCCGTGATCAAGAAAAAAAGTATGGTGGGCTAATGAAGAGACCTGATACATGTAGTGCGTTGTAAACATTATAGTTGTTTTTCTTTGTTCATTTATCTGCTTTAGAGTATTTATAATAGCAGTCTGATTTTCCACATCTAAATTTGAAGTAGGCTCGTCACACAAAAGTACTTCAGGAGAAACAGCCAGCGCACGGGCAAGTGCTACCCGCTGAGTCTCACCACCTGAAAGCCGGTGCGCCTGAGCCTGAACAAAAGCACTCATTCCAACAAGATCAAGGGTTTCTTCAATAATAATTCCCCTCTTTTTTTGAGAAATCCTCCTGATTTTTAAGCCGAATTCCACATTTTTATAAACCGTGCCTGTAAATAAAATGGGGTGCTGATCTATCATAACTACTTCCCTGCGTAAGTTTTGCAGGGATGATTCTGAAAAATTAACGGTTTTTGAACGATAAAGGATGTCACCTGTAGTAGGAACCTCAAGAAAACCCAGGATGTTCAACAGAGTTGTTTTGCCGGCACCGTTTGGGCCAAGCAAAGCATAAATTTTCCCTTTTTCAATTTCCATTAAAGGAATGTCTAAAACTGTCCTTGAACCGTATTTCCTGGTTATCTTTGATAATACATAAAGCATCAGACTCTGGTTCTCCCCTGGAAAAAATTAAAAATGAGATTAATACCAAAGCTTAATACCAGTAATATAATACCCAGAGCTACAGCCAGGATGAATTCTCCCTTATCGTATTCCAATGCCATAGCAGTAGTCATAGTACGTGTGAAACCTTTCGCATTTCCTCCAAGCATCATACTTATACCTACTTCAGCGATAACTCTGCCAAATGCGGCTATCACTGCAGCAACTATCCCAAACCTGGCCTCTCTGAATATTACACAGGCTGTCTGCCAACGATTAGCTCCTAAAGTCATGGCGGTTTTACGGTATCTTTCATCAATCCTGCTTATAGCAGCTATTGTCAGGGTTGCTACTACGGGCAGGATTAGTATGATCTGGCCAATAACTATGGCTTTCTGAGTGTAAAGCAGATCTAAGGAACCAAGAATACTTCTTCTTGAGATAAATGAATATACAAAAAGACCTATAACCACGGTGGGAAGGGCAAGCATTGTATTTAAGAATATTATAAGAATACGCTTACCTTTAAAAGATCCGTAAGCTATTAAAAAACCCAGGGGTACGCCCATCAGGCTTGCGAAAAAAGTGGAAATACCGCTTACCTTAAGAGATACCCATACAATTGAAAGCACTTCCGTGTCTAATGAGAAAATAAGAAGAATTGCGGATAAAAAGCTGTCGACAAGAAGTTCCATGGTAAGTAATAGGTTTTGTGTGATCGCGCATGATTTGTTTCTAAAAGTCTTCCACCTTCAGCCTTCAGCCTATCAACCTATGTAATTAGGGCTCGGTCAAAAATAACTTGGTAGAATTTGCGCCCGAATTTGCCGTAGATTTAATCGATCTGATTGAGCAAAACCACAGGAATAGCGAGCTATTTCGAGGCCAATTTTACTAAGATCAGGTGCGATTGAAGATCGGTTAAAGATATGGTGAAGTCGGGATGCAAAAATGCCAAGTTATTTTTGACCGAGCCCTTACACATTATCCGGATAAAAAAGCTGCTTTCCCATAAGCCTGTAATTTGCTATCAGGGATTGCGCTTTAGGTGAGATAAGCCAGGTTGCAAATTTTTCAGCCAATTCATATTTCACATGCGGATGCCTAACAGGATTGACAGGAATCACTCCATATGGGTTATTTAAAAAAAGATCTCCTTCACACATGATTTCCAGATCAATACTTTCTTTTCTGCCGTAATTATATTTTATGTATGTACCTCTATCAGACAAAGTATAAGCTTGTTTTTCATTGGCATATATTATTGTTTTTCCCATACCCTGCCCTATTGAAATATACCAGTCCATGGAATTTTCAGGAAATACAAAGCTGATTTCTGTTTTTTTCCCTTTTTTTAATATCTCGGTTTTTCTCACTTCTAAAGAAACTCCTGATATTTTCCAAAGAGCCTGTTCCCTAGTGTGAGTACCGCTGTCGTCACCACGGGATATAAACAGAGCTTCGGCTTTGGCTATTCCTGCCAATGCAGCGGCTGCGCTACTTTGGCCTTGAATGCCAGCGGGGTCGTCTGAAGGCCCCAGTATTACAAAATCATTATGCATTACAGCATAGCGTTGTGTGCCGTAGCCTTCTTTTATAAATTTTTTTTCTCTTTCCTTTGCATGAACAAAAATCACATCGACATTGCCATCCATCCCATCCCGAATGGCTGCACCTGTTCCCTTGGCAAATACCTTTACACGGATTCCCGTATCCTTTTCTAATTCAGGAAGAAGTATATCAAGCAGGCCTGATGCCTGAGTGCTTGTGGTTGTAGCCATTTTAATAATTTTATCTTCTCCCAGAGCAACCCCATAAATCAATAAAATTGCTATCACGGGCAGTATTACTTTTAAAATTAAATTTCTTCTCTTCATTTTTTCCCTATTAAACGATAAAAGCTAGTTGTTTTTTGGATAAACCACCTTGCCTGAAAGTTTAAGGTCATATCCCGAATAAGTTGCGGCGAGTTTCCTGAAGGAATCCTCAACAAGTAATCCAAGAAAAAGCTGGACACCCTTGTCGAAAAAGCGATCCTTTGAAATCATAAGATCATACCTCTCCCAGCGGATTGGAATAAAATCAAGTTCAAAAAGAGAAGCTACGGCACGTATCCCAGGGCCAGCATCAGCTCTTCCCGAAAGAATCTCAAGCCCGATATCCAAGTGACTGGGCAGTTCATTATGATAACCGTTAATTTTTTTTCCATCTATCCCTTCCTTATTAAGCTCTCTGTCAAACAAAAGCCTTGTACCTGTGGTGACGGAACGGTTAACAATCCTGATACCCTTTTGTGCCAGGCCTGAAATTTTATTAATGTTTTTTGGATTCCCCTTTTGTATAATTATGCCCTGTTCCCTACGGCAAAAATTAACTACGGCCGGCATCTTTTCAAGCTCTTGATTAGCAAACTCAAAATTATATTCATCCTCATTATCCTGCAGCAGATGACTTGATGCCATGTGACATTTATTCTGCCGCAAAGCCTTCAACCCACCCATACTACCCAGATTTCCGAATACAGCGATATGATTCGAATGCATCGTATTAAAAAGAGAAACTGTTCTTCCAAGTAGAGGATCGTTGCTTCCTGTTATAATTAGAAGCCCTTCGTAAGGAGGAAGCTGAGTTGTAGATTCCGGATAATTTATGGTGTTTGTCTCAATCCATTGCTCCACAAGGTACCTGGGAAAAAGCCATTTGCCGGTAATCTTTGTTGCGGGCAGTCCCTTTTCTGCAATAAGAGAATATATCATTTTCTCGTTTACAGACAGAAATTGGGCAACTTCTTTTGTTGAAAATAGTTTTTTCATAATTGTTTACATATAATTTTAAGTTATTTTGCGTCAATATATTTTATTATACTGA
>JAYEFW010000084.1:1557-4588 GCA_034658795.1 Thermodesulfobacteriota bacterium | reverse complement strand
CATTGCTTCACATACAACATTGATGCGTGGTATGGCCGATATATCGTGACGTCCTTTTGTGGAAATTGTTCTTTGATTTTCAAACCGGTCAATTGTGTTTTGTTCAATTGCAATTGAAGGTATAGGTTTAACTGCTGCGCGTATTACAATATTATCGCCGTTGGATATTCCGGCAAGGATACCTCCGGAATTATTTGTTATAAAGCCATCAGGAGCTATTGGATCATTGTTTTCAGAGCCAAGCTTTGCGGCAGCCTCAAAGCCGGAGCCGATCTCCACTCCCTTTACCGCACCTATACTCATTATTGCCTTTGCCAGATCTGCATCAAGTTTGTCAAATACCGGATCACCCAAACCCCTTGGAATGCCTTCCGCCTTTATTTCTACAATACCTCCGAGTGAATCACCTTTTTTCCAGACACTTTTAACTCGTTTTTCCATATTTTCAGCAGCATCCATATCCGGGCAGAAAAACATGTTTTTATCCATTACTTTTATATCGCGTTTTTCTGCTTTTATCCCGCCAAGTTCCACAGTGTATGCATGAATCCTGACATTGTCTCTCTCCAGAAGAGTTTTTGCAACTGCTCCTGCCGCTACCCTTCCAACAGTTTCTCGTGCAGAGGCACGGCCGCCTCCCCGCCAGTCGCGTATGCCATATTTCGCCAGATATGTTATATCTCCATGTCCAGGACGAAAGAGATCCGCATAAGGCTCGTAAGCCTTTGAATCAGCGTCCTTGTTTTTAACCATAATCATAATAGGAGTACCGGTTGTAAAGCCGTCAAATACGCCCGACATAATAATAGCTGAATCAGGTTCCTTTCGACTTGTACTCGCAACCGACATGCCAGGACGTCTGCGGTTCAGCATTGCCTGAATGATTCCCTCATCAAGAGGAATCTTTGGAGGGCAACCATCAATTACAACGCCGACAGCTTTTCCATGAGATTCACCCCATGTCGTTATTTTAAACATCTTTCCGAAGGTGTTACCAGGCATATTTGCTACCTTTTTCGATTTTGATAAAAATTTACCACGGAACAACACGGAGTTTCACTGAAAATTATAAACAATGAGTAGTTACGATAATTCAGTGCAGTTCCGTGAAAATCCGTGGTGAACTATTACTAAAATTGATGGAATTCCTTAAACCCAAAGTTCTACAATGCATCCATACTATTAAGTTTTTTTTGTATAGTCAGGCATACATTTTCTACATCAATATTATTTGTATCCACAGAAAAGTCCATTGCCTTTTCATAAAAGGGATTGCGGTATATAAGGGTTTCTTCAATCTCTTCCATAAGCCCTTTTGATGTTAAAGATGGACGTGAATCTTCCGTAGTTTCATCCTTTAAAATCCTGTCCTTGACAGTTTCAGGTGTTGCTCTTAACCAGATACTGACTCCGCTTTTTTTCATATTTTTTACATTTTCTTCATCAAGGATAGCTCCGCCTCCTGTTGCTATCACGTGTTTGTCAAGAGAACTAAGTCTTTTCAATACATGCTTTTCTTTTTTTCGAAATGATTCCCAGCCCTCTGTAGTCACAATTTCGGAAATAGTTATCTTGTATTCTTTAACAAGTTCAACATCGGCATCCAGAAAAGACCATCCGAGTATTTTAGCAAGAGATTTTCCTACTGAAGACTTTCCTGTACACCTGTATCCTATTAAATATATATTCATTTCGTACCCCGTATTTCCTCACAAGCCTAGTTTGCCGCATACGCAAGGCGCACAGGCCATGAAGCTGTGGTAGTTCACTGCAAATGGCCTGCAACACAGCGGATGCGGTAAAATAGGCTTGCCCGAAGGGTGAGCAACTGAATCGTTTTATGAGTTGCTTATGAGAAATTCGGGTAAAGCCCTTCAAAGACCTTCCAGAATTCAGGAAAAGATTTTTCTACACATTTTTTATCTTTTATTTTGATGCCGGGAACAACAAGGCCCGCAACAGCAAAACTCATGGCTATCCGATGATCATTGTATGTGTTAATTTCCGCTCCAACCGGCTTTCCGCCTATTATAACCAAACCATTTTCAGTTGTATTTGCTTCAATTCCCATCTTTGAAAGTTCTGTTGCCACAGAACTTAGACGATCGCATTCTTTTTCTCTTAAATGTGCGACATTTTTTATAATGGTTGTTCCTCTGGCAAAAGCCGCCACAACAGCAAGGGTAGGGACTATATCCGGCATGTTGGCCATATCAACCTCAATGGCCGAGAGTTTACCCCCGCACACGGAAATGCCGTCATTTTCATGAAATACCTTGCAACCCATTTCATCCAGAACATCTGCAAAACGCACATCGCCCTGACTTGAGTTTTTTGATATTCCTTTAACTTTTATCTTTGCACCTGTTATAGCAGCGGCAGCCCAGAAGTATCCAGCCTGGGAACAATCCGGTTCAACATAATAATTGCCTGCCTTGTATATTTGATTTCCAGGGACATTAAATCTGCTGTATCCGTCTCGAACAATCTTAACCCCGAGCCTCGTCATAATATCGACAGTCATATCAATATAAGGCCTGGAAACCGGTCCCCTGGTTACAGTTATTTCAAGGCCTTTATCAGTATATGGGGCCATTAAGAGCAGTGAAGAAAGATACTGACTGCTTATACTGCAATTAATGTCCACATGACCGCCATCTATTTTGCCGCCCTTGATTTTTATTGGAGGGCATCCATTGGCATTGACGGCAAATGCTTCAACACCTATCTGATTCAGACCGTCTAAAAGATCCTGTATCGGCCTTTCAAACATACGTTTTGTGCCTGTAAGTGTATATGTGCCATTCCCGATTGCAACAATTCCGGTTAAAAGACGTATCGACGTTCCGGAATTAGCAAGATAGATTGGATCCTTACAGGGTTTTAGCAATCCTTTAGAGCCATGTACTACAACTTTCTCTTTATCTTCATCTATGCTTACGCCTAATTGTTTCAGAGCGTTCAGGGTGAGCAGGGTGTCTTCACTTTTTAAGCAATTTATTATATTGCAGACTCCATCGGAAAGACCTGC
>JAYEFW010000084.1:0-1457 GCA_034658795.1 Thermodesulfobacteriota bacterium | reverse complement strand
GTTTTTCTCATAACATCCACAGGAGCTTTCTTTCCCGTCCATAATTCAAACTGAGCGACACCCTGGTGAACAAACATTGAAACTCCGCCTATTGTAATGCAGCCGATATCTTCAGCCTCTTTTAAAAGCCGGGTTTGCAGGGGATTGTAAACAACATCCATTACAACCATATCTTTTTGCAGATACTCTTTTTTTATTGGCATTTCGTCAATATTTGGATCCATCCCAATAGGTGTCGCATTAATAAGTATTTGACAGTTATAATCTTTATACTCCTGCAATGGATAATATTCCACACCAAGATCTCTTGCCAGTTGCTTCCCTTCATCTTCTAATATGTTTACAATGGTTAACCTGCCGCCTTCGGATAATATACCATACCCAATAGCACGTGCAGCGCCGCCGGCACCTATCATTATAACATCTTTGTCTTTTATGCTTGTTTTTTCCAGCAGAGCGTTTGTTGCTCCAAGATAGTCTGTATTACTACCAAAAAGTTTACCCTGTCTATTAATTATAGTATTAACAGCGCCAATCTTTATAGCGCTTTCATCTATTTCATCTAAAAAAGCCATTACAGTCAGCTTATGCGGTATTGTGACACTAACGCCTTTAATGCCAAGACCCCTTATTCCAGCAACGGCTGAAGCCACGTCTTTAACATTAAATGCAAGATAAACTCCTTTATATCCTGTATCGGCAAACGCACTGTTATGCATAACAGGACTAAGACTGTGAGATATGGGATCTCCAATAACGCAAAAAAGTGAAGTGTTTGCATCAATATCCATAATTGTTGTACCTCGAAAATGTAAAATTTTGAATTCTTATGACCCCTAATCCCCGATCCCTGATCCCTGTCCTTTTGGATATGAACCAAGCAATTTAAGGTACTGACAGAGATTTTTCATTTTTGATACTGTATCTTGAACTTTTGGATCTTCGATATGTCCCTCTAAATCAACAAAGAAAAAGTAGTTCCAGTTTTCGTGTTTGGTCGGCCTCGACTCAAGCTTAAGCATGTTTATTCCAGAATTTGCAATTGGCTCCAGGACTCTGTAGAGAGCTCCTGGAACGTGAGAAGTTGCGAACATAATTGATGTTTTATCGTTTCCTGTCATGTGGATTTCATCTTGCCCAATTACCAGAAATCTAGTTATATTTCTTGAAAAATCCTCAATTTTAGATGCAACTATTTGCAAATTATACAATCTTGCGGCTTCAATACTTGCAATTGCGGCCGCTTCTGAATTTTCAGCGGCTTTTTGAGCTGCATAAGCCGTGCTGCTACATTCTTCCGGCACAATTTCAGGCAAATTTTTTCTGAGCCATCCTCGACACTGCCCAATTGGTTGAGGGTGTGAATATATTACCTTGATATCATCTAAGTTCCCTGTTTTTGATAAAAGATCCAAAGAGATATTAAGATATAATTCAGCACATATTTTTAGATTGGA
>JAYEFW010000083.1:14593-17275 GCA_034658795.1 Thermodesulfobacteriota bacterium | reverse complement strand
TGGAGGTCTTTTTCCATCTTTTCCAGATTTGAAGACATTGTAGGCAGGACGCAAAACAAGGTTAAATTTACTGTGGGCTTAACAGCAGAAGCCACATAATTGACAACTTTTATTGCATAATCTGAATTATCTATGGCTATGAGCATCTTCATGGTTTTTTTCTCCATATGTTTAAGTGGCTACTAAGCTCTGAATAATTCCGGTAGGACATTTTTCAAAACACTCGCCGCACCCCGTGCATTTATCACCGTCAACGATTGCCAGAAATTTATCAACTATTATAGCCTTTTCCGGGCATGCTTTTTTACATTTCCCACAGCCTATACAGCCAACGTTGCATATTGCCTTAACAATTTTTCCGCCGTCATGGGAACTGCAAAGAGTTGCAACTTTTTGTGATTCTTTTATTAACCTAGGAATATGGCGAGGACAGATATCTACACATGTACCGCACCCCGTGCAGAGTTCTTTGTTTACCACAGGCAGTCCATCTTCACCCATTGTTAAGGCGCCAAACGGACAATTTGTAACACAGGTACCTAAACCAAGGCAGCCATAAGCACAACTTTTGTCTCCTCCTGAAAGCAGAACAGCCGCCCGGCAATCTAATACGCCTTTGTAATTGTATTTTCGTTCTGCAGCGCTATGGGTCCCCTTGCAAAATATATTGGCTACAATCCTTTCGGCCGCGTCAGCAGATACTCCGAGAACAGCGGCAACCGCCTCTGCCACATCATCTCCACCGGCCACACAGGAATTAGGCGGAGTCTCGCCTGCCACCATAGCAACAGCGCAATCGCTGCAACCGGCAAAGCCGCATCCTCCACAGTTTGCGCCGGGAAGGCACTCATCTACCGCAACAACTTTTGGATCAACATACACATAAAAAACTTTTGACGCAATTCCTAGTACAATACTCAGCGCCAGGCCGATGCCGCCCATTGCCACCATCGCATTTAATATGGGTCCCATGAAATTTGTCACCTCCAGTTAACTGTAACTTAAATTGTGCAATTTTTTGCTCGACCTGCACCAATCTTTTGCGCATCAAGGACTTACGAAAAGTCTCGACATATACCTTTGGTATGCCTGCGATTTTCGCAAACCTTGCTGCATCAAAATCTTAGCACATTTCTTCGCAAAAAATCGCTCAACTTAGGTATGACCGATTACTTAAAACAATAAAATTGTCTCCTGTTGTCGCAAATACCCCCTTTTTTTATAAACACATGGCTCGCCATGTATTGATTTATCGGGATAATAACCTTCCGGGAGGGGGTGTTTTGTATAGGTATTATAAAAAAGATTACTTAAAAAAATAGATAGTTTCATAAATTTTATTTTAGCTTTGTTTATTTTAGTATTGCATTGAAATTTTTTAAAATTAAAAAAAACCTACAATAAACCGTCCAATTTGTCAAGTGAAAAATAGTGCAATTGTCAAGCTGATTTGGCTTGACAGTCAGGCATCCTTTTTGATAAGTAAATTTTTTAATAAGGTGCTTAGTAATGCTTAGGAAAAAAGATCAAGAATGTTTGTGGTAATAATTATGAAAGGCGGATAGGGGATACAAAAAGAGTAATATTAAAAGAGACGCTTTTCTACAAGCCTATGATTGTTGAGATTGTGAAAGATGCTAAGAGAGCAATTAATTATTTTATTCATTTTTTTGACAATATTTGTCTATATTTTTTTGCGCTACAGGAATAGCTTTAAACTCTACCATTTTTTTTAGTAAGCAATATTCATGCCGAGGTATGCAGAACGTATTGCTGTACGATTTTATGTTGTTTTGCTTACAATAAAGCTCCTGAATAACAAACAGCGTGAATACAAAAAATGTCTATTTTTTGGACACTTGTTAACCGGTTTTCAAGAACATATTTATATTATTAGATAATATTATGTGCAATAATTAAACACCATTCTGTATGCCTTATCTGTATCTAACGAAGAGGCTTGTATCCCCTTGAAAATTAAGGGGTTTGATAAGGGGTGCGTTTTTGCAATGGTTTTATATTTTGAGGAGGTAACAGGTAGATGAGACTTGGAAAATGGATAGCTATAATTTTCTTGCTAAGTATTTTTGCGTTTTGGGTTCCAGTCATGGCCACAGATCAAGGGGTTGCGTCAACGCATGACACAGAGCATGCTGTTGCAGAAACCGGACATGGTGATGTTCATCCCGGCTCAGAATTGCACGGACATGGAGATGCAGGTCATGGTGGTCACGGAGGACATATCAATCTTGGAGAGACGCTTCCGCTCTGGAGCTGTATTCCTTTTGCATGCATGCTCTTTTCCATAGCACTCTTTCCACTTCTGGCTCCAAAATTCTGGCACCACCATTTTGGCAAGGTTTCAGCTTTTTGGGCGGCGTGTCTGGGCATTCCGTTTTTGATTGCTTTTAAAGGCGTTGCCGTGCATGAGATTCTTCATATCATCCTTGCCGACTACGTGCCTTTTATTATCCTTCTTTGGGCGCTTTACACTGTTTCCGGCGGTATTCTGCTTAAAGGCACACTGCGTGGTACGCCTATATTAAATACTATTATGATACTTATCGGCACAGTGCTTGCTTCATGGATGGGTACTACAGGGGCTGCCATGCTGTTGATCCGTCCATTCTTAAAAGCGAATAACTATCGGAAAAACAGAACCTTTATGGTGGTCTTTTTCAT
>JAYEFW010000083.1:12250-14493 GCA_034658795.1 Thermodesulfobacteriota bacterium | reverse complement strand
CCAACCTTTGTGGTTGTAACTTTAATCTTCTTTTAAAGACAGGAGTACATTATGGAATTTAAAAAGATTTTATTTCCTACAAAATTTAGGGAGCTGGCATTTAACTCACTGGAATCCATTCTGGAACTCAAAAAAGCCGGTCTCAAAGAGGTTGTGCTGACCTATATTATTCCAAGAGATGAGGTCGGGTTTGTCCCCTATGGCGGATATATGAAGGATGAGGAAGAACGCTTGAGAGAGCAGGCAAGGATCCGTTTTGAAAGCTGGCAGGAAGCTATGTCGTCTGAGGGCATTGAGAGTAAGATCAGAATTGAGGTAGGAAATCCCGTTCCAAAGCTTTTGCGTATTGCGGAAGAAGAAAAGGTCGATCTTATCATAGCCGGCAGAAAAAAGAGAACCGTGCTTGGAAAGGTCTATATTGGATCGCACTCTCTGGAACTTGTACGCCGTAGCAGAATTCCTGTTCTGGTAAGCAAATATATGGTGCGGTTTGAATGGGAGGGTGATATGATTACCAAAGTAAATGATCACCTTTTTACTGCTCCCCTTCTTGCTACTGACTGGTCTGAGCCATCTGAAAAAGCCCTTAAGCTTGTCTCGTCTTTTAAAGGATTAGCTGACAAGGTAATGGTAACCCACATAATCGGAGTCAAAATCTCCAAAGGGCTTGACAAGTCTGAATTAAATCGTATCGAAAAAGAGAGCAAAGAGCGTTTGGAAGAATATTGCGACAGGTTAAAGAAAGATGGGATCAATGCTGAGCCCCACCTGTTTTCCGGGCGGAGCGCTTATGAGATTATAAGAGTAGCGCGGGAGCACAAGGCCAGCATGATCGTTATGGGGACTACCGGTAAGGACCGCTTCAAGGAGTTCTGGCTGGGAAGTGTTTCTCACCGAGTAACAGAGGAATCGGAACTTCCTGTGCTTTTGGTGCCATAACAATGAAATAAAAAAGCTGTTAGCCATTAGCTGTTTGATTTTTTAAGCTAAAGGCTAATTGCTAAAAGCTAACTGCTACATAAAAAAAGGGCGGATAAACGAATTTCCGCCCTTTTTTATTCTTGAGTCAGTTTTATTTTGTTATGTTATTCCATCCCGATGAGCGGTACTTTCTTCCACCTTTAGCAATAATCAATGCCTCTATGTTTGATAACGAACCGGCAAGAATAATGCTGTTTTTTGGGGTATGAATAAAAAGAGATGTAGAGAGAGCATCTGCCTGCATAACGGTAGGAGCAAGGACCGTGGCACTTATTGTCTGAACCGGTGAATCTCCGGTTGATGTATCAATAATATGGTGATGAATTTTATCTTTATCAAAATAGTTTTCATAATTGCCGGACGTAGCCACTGCACCGTTGTTCAGCTCAAACAATTCAGTAACTTCTTTTTTCTCCAAAGGATCTTTTATTCCAATTTTCCAGGCTTTACTGGGACCGTTTCCTCCAATAACTCTAACATCACCTCCGGCATTGATCAGGGCGTATTTTATTCCGTTTAATTTTATAAGATTTGCTGCCTGATCAACAATGTAACCTTTTGCTATACCATCCAGCGAGATCTGCATTCCATCTTTGAGCAATCTTACGCCCTCTTTGTCTATTTTAATGTTTTCAAAATTAACAAGCTTCATCTTTTCATTTATCTGTTTCAGCGATGGGGAATAACCTGTTGATTCATAGGATTTTTTATACAGCTCTAAAACAGGAAGAACTGTAATATCAAATGTACCTTTACTAATATAATTATAAAAGGCGCTTTGATGCAGGACATCTGCTAATTCAGGAGAAATATCTTTTAAAAGGCCTTTTTGATTAAGCCGGCTCACAGGAGTATTATCAGCATGTCGATTAAAAATTTTCTCAAGTTCGGTCATCTTTGCAAAAGCTTTTTCAATATTTTTTTCAGCTTTATCGCGGGATGAATCTGCAATTGTTATAGTTACAATTGTCCCCATAAGCGGACGAGTTTTGCTTATGGAATGAAGATTGTCAAGATGTTTGCCCTCGGCCTGTTTAGCGATTATAGTCGGGGCAGCTAATCCTAAACCGAATGCACCCATTAGTTTGAGACAATTTCTACGGCTTACAATTTTTTCCCCGTTTTTTTTAATGGAATTTTGTTGCATATTTTCTCCCCCTTACAAGGTCTGTTGCAAATAAATGACTATAATATGTATCTCATAAGCACTTATTAGTCAAGTAAAATTTAGTGTAATACAAGTTGATTTGGCTTGACAATCA
>JAYEFW010000083.1:4021-12150 GCA_034658795.1 Thermodesulfobacteriota bacterium | reverse complement strand
ATGGCGAGAACGTATGGGATGAATCTGAATTGAGCGACTGTACCGGATGTCACAGCCTTGAGGCAGATGGTAAGATAATGTCTGCAATGAAGGCGTTCCATGCAAACTGCAAAGGATGTCATTTAGAAGAAAACAAAGGCCCTGTTACTTGCGGCGAATGCCATCCCAAGAAAAAGGAATAGACTCAACAAATAATAATGGACAGGGGAATTCTTTCCCTGTCCATATCTTCCTGTCTTGTAAAATACCACCGAGCAAGTATTTTTTCTGGTATTTTTTATTTAAATCATTGTGGCGATAGCTTCAAGAGCCATAGAATAACCCAGTATGCCTAAGCCGGAAATCTGAGCTGTAGCTATATCAGCAATCATTGACTTGTGGCGAAATGTCTCTCTTTTATAAATATTGGACAGGTGAATTTCAATTATAGGAATATCAAGCAGAAGAAGAGCGTCGCGGATAGCAATACTCGTGTGTGTGTATGCAGCGGGATTGATAATAATACCTTGGCATTTTCCCATTGCATCCTGTATTTTTTCTACAATTTCCCCTTCATGATTTGATTGAAATGTATCTACAGCAATTTCCAGATTTCTGCCTGCATTTTTCAGCTTTTTATTAATTTCATTAAGAGTTGTTTTCCCATAAATAGCTGGTTCTCTTTTACCTAATATATTTAGATTGGGGCCATGAATTACCAAGACCTTCCGGAGTTTTTTGGGTTTGCTCATATTTTTTCCTTGTTATTTTAAACGGTTAATTGTCTTTTTGTAATTCTGACTTCCAAAAATTGCTGATCCAGCTACAAATGCATCAGTACCGGCGATAGAAATTTCTTCTATGTTTTTTTCATTAACTCCGCCATCTATTTCTATCAGGGTCGATAATCCCATCTCTTTAATCATTTTGCGAAGAGACCTTATCTTATCAATTGAGTTTGGTATGAAAGCCTGTCCTCCAAAACCGGGATTAACACTCATTATCAACACAAAGTCAACGAATTCGAGGCTCCATTCTATTGATGAGAGCGGAGTTGATGGATTCAGAGCAACACCTGCCTTTATTTTGAATTCTTTTATCAGTTGTATAGTTCTGTTTAAGTGTACACATGCTTCAACATGGACAGAAATCAAAGCAGCCCCTGCTTTTGCAAAATCCGGAATATAGAGATCCGGATTTTCAATCATCAAATGAACATCAAGGGGAAGTGATGTAATACTTTTTGCAGCTTTTGTAATTATAGGTCCCATTGTAATAGTTGGAACAAAATGTCCGTCCATGACATCAATATGTATCCAGTCTGCTCCAGCATCTTCGACGGATTTTATTTCATCTCCTAATTTTGTGAAATCAGCAGACAGTATAGATGGCGCAATAATTCTCATCATAATGCTCCTTAATTCATAATAATTTACCACGGATTTTCACGGAATTACAGTGAATTATCAAAATGCTCTTCTCAACATTGCGAACGTCTCAACTCAAAAATTGAACAATAAAAACAATTTCGTCCACGTTCCTTACTCATTGTTTACAATTTTCAGTGAAACTCCGTGCCTTTCCGTGGTGAACTTTTATCTCAGTTTTGCCATGAGACAAAAACTTCAGTTTTAATCAGCTCATCATCCTCATACAGAAGTACAGTTGCATCTTTATTTCTTGGGATTAAAATCCAGATTTCTTCACCGGGTTTCATGAAGCTATCAAAAATATCATTTGAAATTCCAAAGCTGTTTAATTTTAAACGCATATGTTTTTTTAAAAATCCGTATTTAAGTCTGTATTTAAAAAGGGTTACGCCCTTTGTGCTGTGCAAATATTTATGTCCTTTTCTGCCAGCTTCCCTGTTTATGGTAATATTAACTTCTGTACCCTCAATTACCCTATGTCCCGATAAAGGGAACTGATCTATAATTATATTTTCAGGCCTGCCTTCAATAAAAAGAAATTTTATCTCTCCAAGCGATAGATTAAAGCTTTCAATTAAAGCTATTGCTTCTTCAAGAGATTGCCATTTAATATCAGGCATTTTATATGCATTTGGCCTTATACCTGTGCTGACGAGAAGGTTTACAAAGTCTCCTCGCGTAATTATTGTTCCCGGCAAAGGAAACTGAGAAATAATCTCATTTTTTTTTATACTCTCACTATATGTACTGGATAGTTTGTTCAGGCGCAAACCATTTTCTTCTATGATTAAGCGTGTCTGCTGTATTGAAAGTCCTTTTAAATTCGGCATCAAAATTCTTTTTGTACCTTTTGATATAATAATTTTTACATCACGCCTTTTCTTTATTTCAGAACCAGGTTCGGGCTCCTGAAAAATTACATGGTTTTTGGGCACGCTATCACTGTACTCAGACCCTTTAATTTTTGTGTTAAGTCCAAGATCCGACAGCATTTCGAGGATTAACACTACATCCTTTCCGACAATATCAGGAACAACAACTTTATTTTCGCTCTTAATTATAAACGTTAATGTAAGATAAGCGCTTACCATTAAAATTAGAACAAATAAAATAAAGAAAAATGATATTTTTGCTATCCTTACGATAACTTTCTCCTTAGTGAGCCCTTAAACGAACTGAAAAAAAACCATCCATATTGTTTATATGCGGAAAAGTTTTAAGATAGCCGTTTTTATTAATAATAGAACGTGCATTAAAAGGAAATCCGTCAGGATTTTTTTCAATAACAAACTCCGGATGCTTATTTAAAAAAACTTTTACAACTTCTTCATTTTCTTCAGGTTCCGTGCTGCATACAGTATAAACCAAAAAACCTGAAGGTTTAACAAGATACGATAAAGTATCAAGAAATCTTACCTGTTTTTCTTTATAATATATTAAATTCTTTTTTGACATTAACCACTTTATATCCGGATTTCTCCTCAGAACGCCTAACCCCGAGCATGGCGCGTCTAATAAAATACGATCAAATTCGGCAATATAATTTTTGTCAAAGGGTTTGTCCAGATCGTGTATGCAGGTTTGAACAATTGAAATCCCCAGCCGTTTCATTTCAGACTCATGCCGCAAAAGCTTTTCATTGTTTTTATCCATGGCTACAATTTTGCCTTTATTTCTCATCATCTGGGCGATATGGCCTGTTTTTCCACCCAAGCCTGCGCAGGCATCTAAAATGGTTTCACCTGGTTGTGGATTTAAAAGGTACGCAACAAGCTGGGCTGCTTCATCCTGTACCTGAAACCAGCCATTCTTAAATGCTTTAATTTTTGGAATAGGCAGCTTTGGTTTGAAAAAATAAATTCCATCCGGAGAATAACTTGTATAGTCAATTAGTTCTACGTCTGATTCGAGTTTGTTTATCAGGTCGTCGCGGGAAATTTTCAGATTATTTGTACGTACGGTTATGGGCGGAATATTATTTACTGCATCGCAGAGCGCTTCAGTTTCTTTTAAGCCAAAATAATCAAGCCATCTTTTTATCAGCCATTCTGGAAATGATTTTGCTGTTGACAATGCTTTTACAGGATTTTTGTTACGATCCGGGAAGGGGACCTTTTTATAACCTTTTGCGGAACTGCGCAATACCGCATTTGCGAATCCAACGACTTTCGGAGAGGTAACTGACTTGGCCATTTCTACAGATGTATTTACAGCAGCGGATACCGGTATTTTATCTAAATATATTACCTGAAAGAGTCCAAGCCGAAGAATATTTAAAACATTTGAATTTATTGCGTTTAATCGGGTATTAGAAAAATAGTCTATTATCCAGTCGAGCGTACCGCGCCGTCTGAGAACACCATATACCAAGGCATTAACCAAAGCGCGATCTCTTTTTGAAAGATATTGTTCTTTGTCGGCTATATCTTTTTCTAATACCCTATCAAGAGTTTTATGTCCCTCATCAAGAGTATTTAATATAAATAACGCAGTATTGCGTGCATGATCAGCCATGAAATTTAGCTCCATTTCGTTTTGTATTTGGTTGAGTAGTCGAGTGGTCGAGCAGGGAGAATGGTTGACCAATACTATAGACTTCCAGATAATTATACCTCGAAAGGCCGGAAGGAGGAAGGCGTATTAGTTATACGTCGACGACTGATAACGTCAGTGAAATTAATTATCTGAAAGTCTATATCAGTTTAAAATCGTTCCGGGAGCTATTGAATGCCCGCGCAAAAAGTCTCTAATAGATAGCTGCTTGCCTGATTCGCCCTGAATTTTTAAAATAGACAGAGTTCCTTTACCCGTTGCGATCCTGAGTTCATCTGTGAAGCATTTTATTACTGTTCCCGGCGGGGCGGTGATATCCGTTAAGATCGGCCTGGCCGCAAAGATTTTGAGACGTTTATCGCCGTAAAACGTAAAGGCACCAGGCCATGGAGTAATTCCTCGTATAAATGCCTCAATATCTTCAGCAGACTTTTTCCAGTTTATATGCCCATCGTTTTTTTTAAGCAATGGTGCATATGTAGCCTTCTTGTGGTCCTGCGGGATGGGCTTTAACTCTTCAGCCTCTATAGCTTTTATTGTTTTTATAAGAAGATGAGCGCCAAGTTTTGCCAGGCGGTCATGAAGCGTTGCCGATGTGTCATCCGGGGCAATTTTCAATTTCGCAGAAAGAAGTATATCTCCTGTGTCCAAGCCCTCATCCATAAACATTGTTGTTACTCCGGTCTCTCTTTCCCTGTTTATTACAGCCCACTGGATTGGCGCTGAACCACGATATTTTGGAAGTAGAGATGCATGAATGTTAATTGAACCTATTCTTGGCATTTCAAGTATATTTTTTGTGAGAATATGACCATATGCTGCCACAACAAATATATCCGGTTTAAGCTTTCGTACAATTTCTTTAAAATTATCTGTCTTAATGGATACGGGTTGGATTACTTCATATCCTAGACCTATTGCGGTTTTTTTAACAGGAGGAGAAATTACTTTGCGGCCTCGTCCCTTTGGGCGATCAGGTTGAGTTACAACTAATACCACATCATAGTGGTTTTTGTTTAATTCCTTTAGGGAAGGGACAGCAAACTCGGGAGTTCCCATAAAGATGATTTTAAGCTTTCGATTATTCACTATTTTCTCAATTGCTTTTTAATACGTCTTTTATAAAGTTCTCTTTTTAATGCGCTTATATGGTCTATAAATAAAATTCCGTTTAAATGATCAATTTCATGTTGCAAGACTATAGCAAGGTATCCTTCAGCATCAATTCTTATGGGCTTACCTTCTCTATCGAAAGCTTCAACCAGTATGGATTCTGCACGTTTTACGTCTGCCCTTAGATCCGGAACGCTGAGACAACCTTCCTTTTCTGATATTATACGACCATTGCTTTCGATAATTCTTGGATTTATAAGAATCTGAAGAGATCTCTTTTTTTCACCTTGCAATACATCATATACAATTAGACTGTTATCGAATCCTACCTGTATTGCAGCCAGCCCGACACCTTTTGAATTATACATTGTGTAAGACATGTCTTCAATAATTTTCTGAGTCGTTCCATCAATATCTTTAACAGGTTTAGCAGGCTGTCCTAAAAATTTGTCGGGATATGTTAAAATATTAAGCATTGGCATTATAATAGATTTTCCCCAAATCAACACCTGAAAGCGTTGCGGATATAACTCCTATAATTATTACCGGAAATATTTGGATTGCATGGCTAGCCAGAGTAAAGCCGGCAGCTTCCTTTGCCGAGATGCCGAAAAGGGACAGTGCGAAAACACCTCCTGCTTCCCATATACCCCAGAAACCAGGGACAGATGGAAGAGCTATAAAAAAACATATAATAATCATGACTGCAAATAGTTCAAGATATGACAGCCTTATGCCTGGGCAACCAAGAGCTATGATATAGAAAGAAAAGGCTGATAACACCCATATAATAAAAGAGAGCCCAATACAAATGCATATTTTTTTGGGATAGTTAATAAAGGAAAAACCAGTTGAGAGGTTATCTACAAAGCATATCAAAGAGGCACAGAATTTTTGAATTTTGTTTTTTAATGAAACGCTTGTTAATGAAAAAAGCAAGGGGATTTTATTGATTGTCCATTTTATACCTTGTCGGATTGAGCTAAAACTAAAAAGAAGGATCCCGGCAATAAGTATAATCATTAATTTGAAAAGATTTTCGCCAATGCTGATCAGGGTTTCCCTGTTCAGATTATATTTCCCAAAAGAAATACTAAGCTGGGGATCTATATCTATATACGCAAGCATTGCTCCAAAAAGAATGATGAGAATACTTGAGTCAAATATACGTTCAACCACAACCGTTGCAAGGCCCGTTGAAAAGGGAACCTTTTCCTTTTTTTGCAGAATAGCTGGTCGCGCCACCTCGCCGACCCTGCCCGGAAGGATGCAGTTTAACATAAAACCTATCATCAAAGGATGAAATGCTTTCCAGAAGCTGACTTTGCAGACCGGTTCCAATATAAGCATCCATCGAAATGCTCTTAATGAAAAACTTATAAAAACAACAAATACAGATGGAAATAACCATAAATAATTAATTGATGACAGGTATTCTATAAGTTCATTAAATGGAACATTTTTAAAAGCAAAATAGAATGCAGCAATTGAAATTACAATACCTATTATAAGAGAAATTTTTGCTTTTTTTTTCAATTTTCAATCTTCAATTCGCTTCTAGTTTATCCGGATTAGGATAGGAGCTTGCGGGCTTTTATTATATCTTTTTCGATTTGTTCTGATAGTTCTGAAATATTTGAGAACTTTTTTTCATCCCTTAATCTATCTATAAAGTTGACACGAATTTTCTGACCGTAAATATTTTCTTTAAAGTCAAGTATATGAGCCTCAACAGTAAAGATATAATCATCAAAAGTAGGGCTATAACCGATATTTGCCACTCCTTTAAAATTTTCCCCCTCGCATTCGACTATAACAGCATATACTCCAATTTTTGGCCTCAGTTCATCATATAGATTTATATTAGCAGTGGGGAATCCAAGGAGTTTTCCCCCTCTGTCACGCCCAACCTCGACTTTTCCTCTTATCTGGTAATACCTGCCCAATAGTTTTTTGGATTCAGCAACTTTTCCGGCCATGACCAGTTCACGTATTTTTGTGCTGCTGATTCTTTCAGGATAGGTGTTTGATATATGCAACTCGTCTATTACGATTACTTCAAAACCACATTGGTTCCCCAAAGTTTTTAGCAGGCCTAAATTCCCCTCACGATTTTTCCCGAAAATATAATCTTCGCCCACCGCAATTGCCTTAATCCCAATGCGCTTGACAAGGATATCTTCCACGAATTCCTTCGCGGGTATGGCTGCAAACTCCTGTGTAAAGGGAATGCAAATAAGAACATCAAGGCCGGCCTTTTCTATGAGTTCTACCTTTTGTTCGTAAAGGGTAATAAGAGGGGGATGATTATTTTTTTTTAATACTCTGATAGGATGGGGTTCAAAAGTCATAGCGATTGATGTACCATTAAGTGCTATAGCTTTTTCAATCAGATTATGAAAAAGAGCCTGATGGCCAAGATGTACGCCATCAAAATTACCTATTGTAATAACAGCATTTTTGTATGGTTTTGTTATCTTATTTATATCTTCAATTATTATCATTCCTAACTTTCCTACTTAGAGCTTAAAATAATGAACTTGACAAGAATAAAAAAAAGAAATAAATAGAACTTCTTCTGAATAAAATCAACCTTTAATTTATTATGATTTTAGACGGCAAAGTAAAAAGCTTCAGTTTCAAGGCACGCAAATCCTGAGGAGAGAGACGTACTTAATCAACGACAAAGGATGCAGCGCAACGCAGAAAATGGACTTTTTACGAAGCCGTTATGATTATGCCGAAGTGGCGGAACTGGTAGACGCGCTAGGTTCAGGGTCTAGTGGGGGTATCTCTGTGGGAGTTCGAGTCTCCCCTTCGGCACCATCTATAAAAAATTGGCCGCAATCTCAAGAGGTTGTGGCTTTTCGACAACACTCCTATCCTAATTATCCATTTGATTTTCATTCTATTTGTAATTTTAGACAGTTGCCCCCCACTCCTTAACAAGCTCGTGTTCAATCTTCAGATGGTCGAGGACCCTTGCAATTACAGAATCTACGAGGTCGGAGATGTTTTGCGGGTTTGAATAAAATGAGGGGGATGGAGGCATGA
>JAYEFW010000083.1:0-3921 GCA_034658795.1 Thermodesulfobacteriota bacterium | reverse complement strand
GTTGCCCCCCACTCCTTAACAAGCTCGTGTTCAATCTTCAGATGGTCGAGGACCCTTGCAATTACAGAATCTACGAGGTCGGAGATGTTTTGCGGGTTTGAATAAAATGAGGGGGATGGAGGCATGATGGTTGCGCCGGCCTTGGCTGCCACATACATGTTTTTCAAATGGATAATGTTTAAAGGAGTTTCCCTTGGCAGCAGGATCAACGGACGTTTTTCTTTGAGATTTACATCAGCAGCCCTGTGAATGAGGTTGTCTGCTATACCGGCTGCAATTGCTCCAAGTGTTTTCATTGAGCATGGGGCAATAACCATGCCGTCATTCCTGAATGACCCGCTTGCAGGAGGAGCAAAAAAATCATCCTGATTATATGTGTATAATTGAGCTTTTTTGTTAAATGTAATTCCTTTGTCCTTTAAAAAAGATGAAAAGGATTCACCGCTGTAGCCGGTTTCATGCTCAAGGACTTTATATCCGGCATTTGATATTATAAGATATATGTTTACCGGATTTTTCAAAAGAGCCTTGAGAAGTCTTATTCCGTATATAGACCCTGAAGCCCCGCATATTGCCACTACTATTTTTTTGTTCACATCCACCGCCTGAGCAGATCGTCTGCCAGAATACCCAGGAATAAAGTTATGGAAATCAAGCTGTTAATATGAAAAAAGGCAAAATTGACATTGCTGAGATCGTCCGGCTTAACCATCCTGTGCTCAATAATTAATAAAATTCCGATTATAACTACTGCGAAGAAGTACATCAGGTTCATATCAAATACAAAATAGATCAGAAAGAAAAAACAGAAAGAAGCAAGATGTATAATAGAAGCAATTATAAGTGCTTTTTGTACACCAAAATGAGCAGGTATGGAAAAAAGCCCTTCATTTTTGTCAAATTCAATATCCTGACAAGCATAAAGAATATCAAAGCCTGCGATATAGGTCATGAGGGCAAATGAAAGAATAAGAACAGACCATGAAAAGGTTTTGGCAAGGGCTATCCATGCACCTGCAGGGACAAGAGATATGGCGAAGCCCAAATAAATATGGGAAAGCCAGGTAAACCTTTTTGTATAGGAATAAGAGAAAAGTACAACAAGCATAGGAAAGGAAAGATAAAAGCAGAGTTTTCCGAGCATTGCTGAAGAAAATATAAAGAGACCTGAAAAGAAAATTACAAATACTACTGCTGAAGATAAAGAAAGCCTTCCTGATGGTATATCTCGTTTTGATGTGCGTGGATTCTTTGTGTCAAACTTTGCATCAGCTATCCTGTTAAAACCCATGGCAGAGGAGCGTGCTCCAATCATGGCAAGCAAAATCCAGAAAATATCTGATATAATCATCTGATGCCGGCGTTGGGCAAGTATTACGGCTGAAAAAGCAAAGGGAAGAGCAAATACAGTATGGCTGAACTTTATCATTCTGCCGTATGTAAGAATCCGTTCCAGCAAAATTACAACCCTACTCCATCTATATGCGCTCCACAATGTGTGCACTTACCGTTTTCTATCAGATTTTTGCTTACATAAAAACCACATCTGTCAATAAGAATGTTGTTGCATTTATAACAGAACGTGTTCTCACCGTTATCACCCGGCACATTACCGGTATAAACATATCTTAAGCCCGATTTAATACCGATCTCACGGGCCATAACAAGTGTTTCTATAGGTGTGGAAGGCCGGTCTAAAAGCTTATATGTCGGATGGAACCTGCTTATATGCCATGGTGTTTCAGGACCCAGAGACTTTACGATGAATTCAGCCAGCATTTCAAGCTCATGCTTGTCATCGTTTAGCCCAGGAATAAGAAGAGTGGTTACCTCAACAAAAATACCAAGTGACTTCATCAGTTTCAACGTCTCCTTAACAGGCTCCAGCCTGGCCTTAACAACATCTTTATAAAAGGAGGCATTAAATGCCTTTAAGTCAACATTTGCCGCATCCAGGTAGGGGCTTATCATTTCAAGAGCTTCGGAAGTCATGTATCCATTTGTTACAAAAACATTTTTGATCCCCTTTGCATGAGCCAGTTTTGCAGTATCAAAGGCAAATTCAAAGTATATGGTCGGCTCGGTGTAGGTATATGCTATGCTTTTGCAGTTTCCTTTTACTGCTGCGTCCACAACATCTTCAGGTGTGTATAAGTCGCCGGTTATCATGCCATTATGGTCTGACGGCATCTGCGAAATATCTGCATTCTGGCAGAAAAGACATTTAAAGTTGCAACCAACTGTTGCTATAGAGTAGGACAGACTCCCCGGGAAAAAATGGAACAGAGGCTTTTTTTCAATAGGATCTATATTGCTTGCTATAAGCTTTCCATAAACCAGGGTCTTCAGAGTTCCTCCCTGGTTCTCACGCACACCGCATATCCCGCGCCGGCCATTTTTAATCACACAACGATGGTTGCAAAGATTGCATTTAACTTTTTTTTCATTAAGCGGTTTGTAAAGATATGCTTCCATAGTTGCTTAACTCCGATTTCTAATTTTCATGGTTTGCTCAAGACTTCTTTTAACCTGTTAATGCATTAGTTGTAGGCTTGGCTTGACAAGTAATTGAGAGCGGTCTGGTCATATAGCGGGGAACCGGGGCAAAAACAATGCCTGCGAAGGCCCCAAACGGGCATCTTTGAATCAGTCTCGAACGTTCTATTCCGGAGGTGATTTTTCCTGATGCCGATAAAAAATGACATACAGTTCTCCATGATATAGGGACATCTCCCAAAACGGCACGGATAATTTTTTTTAATTCCCAGATACTGAAAAACTGCGCGCGGTTGTAAATGCTTTTGGTAAATATCCCTTTAAGCCGCAGCTGTATCCCCTTAAGAGCATACCTGTTAAGAACGCCTATAAAAATTCTGTCTTTTGCAACCCTGCAGGCCTCTTCAATTGCCTTCCTGGGATCATCAACAAATTCCAGAGTTGTTATAAAGCAGGCATAGTTAAATGAATTATCATCAAAAGGCAGATCTTCGGCAAATCCGCGATGTAGATCCACACGATGCCCAACTTTTTTAAAAGCAATATCGAGCATATATTGAGATGGATCAATGCCTGTAATCCGTAGTCCTTTGTTTAAAAATGGGAGAAGACTTGCACCGGTTCCACAGCCTATTTCTAAAAGAGAATTTCCATCCATCGGCTTGAGCATATCCAGCATAAGTCGGGATTCAAGGTCGGCGGCAAAGCTGTTTCGTGGTTGATCATACCACTGATCGTAATTTACGGCATCATTAAAATCAAATATATAACCCATATATACTAATTTATTAAAAAAAAAGAATTTTATCAAGAAAAAAAACATTCGTACGCGTTCACGGAACATTGAAATTGGAAATTTGGCCTTCATGCTTTTGTACTGTTCTTCCCGGGTGCAATACAAATTTAATCTCTCCCCAATTTCTACTTTCCAATTTCAAGTTTCAAGCCGTGAACGCTTAGAAAGATTCTTAATAGAAATGTATTTGGAAAGACCTGATAGGAGTGTATTTTCAGGTTGCTTTAAATTTTTTTCTATACTCGGGAATTTCTATAATCGGCGGCCTTTCAAAGCCCTTAGCTTTATAAATATCTGGCTGGTATCCGTCATTTCCCATTTTGTATTGTATCATCTCGTTAAAAAATTCGCTTTTTAATTCAGCCATACCAAGCTTTTCAAGGCGCTTGCAAAAAGTCTTCAGAATAACAAAAGACATTTTCCCCAATGATTTAGTATCCTGATTCCTGTGAACCCGCCTTTCAAGATCTACCTGAGCAATAACATCGAGTCCCCATTTTTCATAAGTATCAAGAATTATACTGGTTTCAATGCCGTAGCCGATTGGAAAGGGTATTTTCTCAAAGAGTTCACGGTAACCGGCATATTCGCCGGAAAGAGGCTGTAGTATCTGGGTAAGCTCCGGGAAA
>JAYEFW010000082.1:0-4629 GCA_034658795.1 Thermodesulfobacteriota bacterium | reverse complement strand
CCCTCAGGCAGATTACACATAAATCTACTCTAATAGATCAGTTGAAAAATGGCGGACCTATAATCTGGCCTATTTTGGCTATCGGGCTTTTTGCCCTCATCATAGCGATAGAGCGGACTATTTTTTTAAAGGGTGTTCACGCCAATACCGACAGGGCTATGGGGAAAGTCAATAAACTGGCCCTGGAAGGAAAATGGAAAGAGTGTGATGGCATAGTAAAAGACAAAAAAGGACGGCCTGTCTATAACGTTTTGAAAGCAGGACTGGGCGCCAGGGCCGAAGAAAGGGACACCTTAGAGAGTGTGCTTCAGGAAGCAATCTTAAAAGAACTTCCCCGCTTGGAGCGGTTTTTACCCATGCTTAACATTATGGGGGCGATTGCTCCTTTACTCGGGCTTTTGGGCACGGTGACCGGTATGATCAGCACGTTTCACGTCATTACTCTTTATGGCACTGGTGACCCTCGTATGATGTCCGGTGGTATTTCTGAGGCACTGGTCACCACAATGCTTGGTCTGGCGGTGGCTATCCCCATAATGCTTACGCATACTTTTTTGAGCCGGCGCGTGGAGCACATAATCGGGGATATAGAAGAAAAGGCTGTGGCCTTGACCAACATCATACATAGAGAGATAACGTTTATTGAGTAAGATGTTGGTCATTTATCATTGGTTAATTACTAAATACTAAAGTTGTTAATTGAAAAATGGACTTTATTGCAAACGCATACGAGTACCTCCACCCTGGCGGTCCTGTGATGATACCTCTCATCCTGGGCTCCCTCTGGATGTGGGCGCTTATAGTCGAACGGGCGCTTTATTTCCGTCGGATAGATAAAGATGATGTGGATATAAAACAGGCAGTAGAGATGATTTCCGGCAGCCCTTTGCCGGAGATTTCAAATGGACTTCGAGCTCGGGTTGTGACGAGGTTTCTCAAAGAGCGCACAGGCAACAACAAACTAGATCGAGACATTCTGGATCAATGCGCAATGCGAGAGATGTCTCTTCTCAAACGCTATCTTTCTGTTATCGCTGTTCTGGCCGCTGTAGCGCCGTTATTTGGCTTATTAGGCACGGTGACCGGCATGATGACTACTTTTAATGTGATAGCTCTCTTTGGCACAGGCAATGCCAAGGCCATGGCAGGAGGAATCTCCGAGGCCTTGATCACCACACAGAGCGGGCTACTGGTAGCCATTCCCGGACTCTTTATGAGCGCTTTTCTTATTCGCCGCGCCAACAGCTTGAAAAGGCGTTTGAATGAGGTAGTCATGACCCTGAAGAGGTATGTATAAATGATAAACGTGCATCAATCTCTCCACCGAAGGAGCAAAACTGAAGGCATCAACATGGCCCCGCTTATTGACATGGTTTTTATTCTGTTGATTTTCTTCATGGTTACAACGAGCTTTGTAAAGGAAACCGGAATTGATGTTCAGCGCCCCACGGCTTCGACTGCTGCGCTCAAGGAGAAGGGAAACATCCTTATCGGAATTGACGCAAACGGACATGTTTTTTTGGAAAGAAAGCAAATCGATGTTCGAAGTGTCCGGGCACATATTGAGCGATGTTTGGCAGAAAATCCGGAAGGGGCTGTAGTTATTGTGGCTGACAAGGCCAGCCATACAGGCGTGGTGATTCAGGTGATAGATCAGTGCCGCCTGGCCGGGGCCAGGAACGTTAGTATGGCAGCTTCAAAGTCCGCAGGTGAGAGTTAAGAAAGTTTACCTATGAACAGTCCGATTTTCAGAAAAATCGGCCTTTTAGGCCGAAATCCAAAATCCAAAATCCAAAATTTTGTAGCTCTGGGGCTTGCCCTGCTGATCAATATCTTTTTATTTGCTCTCCTGCCTAATTTTGTAAAGAGTGACTTTAGTAAAAGCGATCTTGAAACCCTCGTCCCTGTGCATTTAGTGCAGATAATGCCCCAAAACCCGTTGCCTGAGAAAGAAGAAAAGCTGCCTGAGAAAAAACCTCCTGAAAAGGTCATTCCCACGGTCAGGCTGCAGCATAAGGTTCCCAGAAAGCAAGAAATAAAGATGGAGATGCCCCGCCTGAGCTTTGAGATTAAAGGGGGTATGCCGGTAGCCCTACCGACTACATTCAGAGACTTTTACAATCAGGGCGAGGTAGACCGGATGCCCATGGCATTTTTCAAGATGAAGCCCATCTATCCGTACCGCGCCAGGCGACTTAATATCACTGGAACGGTTGAGGTTAAGTTTTTAGTGGATGAAAGCGGTTATGTGAGTAACATCACGATCCTGAAGTCAACGCCGCCCGGGATATTTGATGACAGTGTGTTCAATGCCCTTCCCTCATGGAAATTTTCTCCGGGGGAAGTTCGTGGTCATGCAGTTTCCACCTGGGTGGTCACAACGATTCAATTCGATATGGAGGAAACATGAGCTATAAGCTGAAAGCTCAAATCGCAAAGAAAAAAAGCTCAAATCTCAAAGTTTCTCTCGCCTTCCTGCTTCCAGGTTTTAGCTTCCAGGTTTTAGCTTCATGTTTCTTGCTTTCAGCTTTGAGCTTTCAGCTTATAGCTTTGCTTTCCTCTTCTGCGTTGGCCGAAAGTGAAGCGCCAAAATTGACAGTGGCAGTTCAGAAAGTTGTTTATGATGCCCAGCAATTAATGGAAAAAAAGGACTATTTAAAAGCACAGGGATGCCTTAAGGAATTCATTGAGAAGCATCCCGAAAAACCCCATTATCTTGTGGAATTTACCCTGGCTAATTGCCTTACCATGTTCGGCAGAGACAAAGATGCCCTCCTTCATTATCGCGTTGCCGCGAACCTGTATCCGGCCTTTGCTGCTGCATGGCAAAATATGGGCAAGATTTACTTTGACCTGAAGCAGTATGATGAAGCCGGAGATTGCCTCTTAAATGCCTATGAACTGAGTGAGAAAAACGACTCTTCCCTGCTTTACTATGCGGCTGTCTCCTATATCATGGCAGAAAAGGGAGAGAAGGCCCTACCTCATCTCGAGTATCTCTCATCAGGTGAAGCAGGAGATCCCAAAAGAGAATGGCTCGAAGCATTGTTGAAAGTGTACATGGATCTGAAACTTAAAAAAAAGGCATTTGCGTTCGTACGCAGGCTGATTGATGAAAACGGAGATGACCCCCGCTGGTGGAAGATTTTGGCACAGCTTCATCTACAGCAAAGCGATTACAAACCGGCTGTCGCGGCACTCACAGTGCATTCCTATTTAACCCCCCTAAAAAAGCAGGACATCGTGCTACTTGGCGATCTTACCAATGCTATCGGCGTGCCCTTGAGGGCGGCAGCATATTATGAAAAGGCCCTGAGCCTGGAAAATAACGTGGGCGATTATGAGAAACTGGCCTCTGCCTATATCGGCGCTCACAGACCGGCAAAGGCTATAAAAGTATTGGACAGAGCTCTTGAGAAAAAACCGACATCAGGCCTCTGGTTTATGATGGGCCACGTGCTTTACGAAAAAGAGGATTTTGACAAAGCATATGATGCCTTCGGCCACAGCGTAAAGCATGACCCGAAAATGGGTCAGGCGTATTTGATGATGGGCTATTGCGCGTTGCAGACAGACAGAAATGATGCGGCTGCGAGTGCATTTCAAAAGGCCTGCCGTTTCCCGAGGCAAGAAAAAACAGCCAGGGAACTCCTGAGGCAGAGGAAGTAGAAAATGAACAAGAATACTGCTCTCTCTTTTTTTATTCAGTCATGTTTCGGAAACGTCGATGACGGCACCAGGCGCGATCTGGAGAATATCAGCTATTTTCACGCCAAGAAAAAAAGAGAGTTTCTCTTTCATGAAGGAGAAGAAGGCAAGTTCGGCTACTTTCTTGCCTTCGGCAGTGTCAAGCTTTTTAGGGCAAATGCGGATGGCAAGGAGGTGGCCATCAGGTTTATTTGCCCAGGAGAGTTGATTGGATGGCTTGTAGTACTCGTGGAAGGCCAGTACCCTGTTAGCGCCATCTGTTTGAAACATGTCGAAACCCTGGCTATTGATATCAATGAAATTCGTGGTATGCTTCGTGGTTGCCCTGATTTTGCAATGCGCATGTTTGAATATATTGCCAGGCGGCAAAGAGCCTGCTTAAACAGCATAAAAGATCTGGCGATTTCCTGTCCTGGGAAACGTTTTCTCAATTACTTAAATCATCTTTCCATGGATGCGGGCTCTTCCTTCTTTCAACTGCCTGTGCCCAAGCATGAAATCGCGCTTTTGCTCGGAATCACCCCTGAAACGCTTTCCCGCCTGATTCGCAAGTTTATTAATGAGAATATTATCAACGTCAAAGGCCGACAGATATGCCTTCTCAAACAATCAGATTACTTCGGCGATTCCGGTGACATCGTCCGTGAGTCTATTCGTAAGACATGGACTTCCGGAGAAATGGCAATTGCGGGCAAGCCCACCGGCTCGGCGGCACTGTTTCCTCCATAAGTCCCCCTCTGCATTCCTCCTAATATTATCGTAACTGCACCTTTTTTATAAAATATCCCTTTTTTTTGATTTCAATCAAGGAAATCTATTTTGTACTCTTGTATAGGATGTGTCAAACGGGGATGAAAATAATAAAAGCCCTGGAAATCAAGGTCAGAGACAACCTTTTTGTCAAAGAGCAAGGAAGGAAGG
>JAYEFW010000081.1:0-4663 GCA_034658795.1 Thermodesulfobacteriota bacterium | reverse complement strand
CGGATGAAAGGCAGTCACCGGTTCGCCCATATCTTCGCGCAGTTCTAAAATCAGCTCACGGAAACGGTCAACCCGAGCGATCAGGCTGCGAACATTATGTTCACTGAAAACATCTGCATTGCTGTCGGTAAACTGACGGAAGGCGGGTATTGCCTTATCAAGCTGATATTTTTCAGGAAGATGATCTGAAATAAATACCCAGCGAGGTACTTTATAAAGCTCCGCAAGAGTATCTAATTGTTTAAAGGTAGGTTTTTGATCTCCCTGCTCTATGACAGCAATCTTTGCCACTTTTTTTGCAACAACAGGAAGACTTAAACCAATCTGCACACGGCATTGACGTAATATGTCCTTATTTATATTTTCAACTCTGCCTGCCATTACTCCACCTTTATTACCCGCAGGGATTCAATCCCGCGATCATCAATGATTTTTACTGCAACAGCGCTGCCGGGTTTGAAAGGAAGGGAAATGGTACCTTTAAAAGCTTCGATTTTTTCTTCGTCTATTTCAGCTTTTAAGTTCCTGGCCAGTTTTGCCCATCCGTCCTTTGATCCTGCCATTGGGAAGAATACCTGTGATGGAAAAAGCGACCGATTGTCGTAATCGGTATCCAACATCCACATAGCGATATTCTTTTTTCCTCCGCTTTCTACATTACCGGTTTTTGGATTATAATAGTCAAAACCCATTACTTCCACCTGTACTTTATCGTCTTTTTGTTTATGAACCTTTACATCAGGCTGACCAGAATTTGATTTGTTCCGCCATGATTTATGCCTCCCCCGATTGCGAAAAAGCTTCTTTTAACACCGCCTGCATCAGTTGTTCGGTATGAGTTTGATCTGTGGTGATTTGAGTTTCTAATTGGTCGCAGATGGCAAGCAGTTTTTCGACTTTGGTAACGATGGCTTTTTGTTCAGGGAGTGGGGGTAAAGGCACTAACTGTTTTTTTAAGTCGCCAAGTAATAAGTTATTAATTGCACTGCCCCATGATGTTGCTAACAACTTTGATGTTTCACATACCAAAAGAATTTTAATAAATCTTTGATCAATATTAGGTTTCACCACCTTTAAAAATCAAATAGTTACGTAATGCAGCAAGCAGCTTATCAGTGCTTATTTTTGAAACGGTATTTGTAACCTGTTGATTTATTTAGAATCAAAAATCATGCCAAATTTTGATGCAATTGCCCTGTACCCATTCCTTTCGTTAATTGAGTGAGTTGCCATTTTATGGTAGGTATGTTTAGTAGACTTATAAGGATATCAGGATGGATTTTAGAATCATTGATTTCAAAACTCGGCATTTCATTTGTAACCAGTGCGCCATCTAATGCGCTTGGTATAATTCCAAAAGCACCTGTATGAACAGCTAATCGTGAATAAATGAAATCACCAGCTTTTACGCAATAGCCCTTTTGTGCATTAATAAGACTACCTTTCTTTTTTTCCCTTAGCTTAACTTCCCCTTTATTTGAAATAGTTACAAGCAAGTATTCTATATCTGCTTCAATTAACAGTTGTTTTTTTCTTTGTTCAAGAAAATCACCTGCCTTTACTTTTTTCCACTTACCCACTACTCCACCTCCGTCCCTTCCAGCAATTCATAAAACTCATTCAGCTTTTTCCTCAAAACCTCTTTAGGAATCAGCTTTGTTTCATAATCTGAAATAATGGCGGGGCTGACGGAACGACTGAGGGCGTATTCCACTACTTCATCGTTTTTTTCCCGGCATAGCAGCACACCGATACTTGGGTTCTCGTGGGACAGCTTGACATCTCTGTCCAGAGCTTCGAGATAGAATTCCAGTTGTCCTAAATGCGCGGGGTTAAATTTTTTAGTTTTTAGCAGTTGCTTGACGGTCTCTGAGAGTTTTTGATCCGCCAGCATGGTTCGTTCAAAAGTACCGCTGTTAATCAGACGTTCCAGCTCCCGGATGCTGTATCTTTGCTGACTACACAAAAGCAGGTAAAACCTGCGTTCTTCTGCTGTTTTCAGGCTCATTATTCTTCGGTTATGGGTCCAGCTTAATTCTGCCATCAGTGATGGCAGTTTTTCATCTTGTTGATATGTCTCGTAAAATTGCTTCATTGTCCAAATGTTTCGTGCAGAAAAGCCTTTAATATTTGGGTCTTTATATTTTAGAAAAACCGATAGATCTTCAACAATTCCTTTGCCCCAGCCATTATTTTGTACTTGCCTGGAAATATATTGGCCAATATTCCAGTAAAGCTCTACAAGTGTTTTATTAGTCTGGCTATATGCCCTTTGTCTGGCTTGCTGTATCTGCGTCAGAACCTTGGTAAATTGCGGTTCAAGCTTGCTTGATGTTGTCTGAATTTCCTTGCTCATTTTGCCAGCTCCTTTTTAAACTGGGCAAGTAGGTTATCACTTTTGGCAAAGGACTGATGCAGCATCTCCAGTAATTCTCCACTGCTGTACTGTTTTTCGGGTTCAGGCTGGTGCGGGTTTTTAATATCCAGGTTGTACCCGCTCTTTTTAATGGTTCCGATATCCACCTTCCATGCCTGTTCATTCTTCTTTCGTTTTGTCCACCATTTTTTTAAGCTATCAAATTCCGCCAACTGTATCGGTTTGGTTTTGGAGTAGGCTTTATATCCTTCAGGAAGTTTATGCTCATAGTACCAAACGGTTTTTGTTTTTTCTCCTTTGGTGAAAAACAGGAGATTGGTTGCCACTGAAGCATATGGCTGGAATACCGAGTTGGGCAATCTGATAATTGTGTGCAGATTGCAGTCTTCCAGCAATTTTTTTCTGATACGCTCTTTAACCCCATCGCCGGTGAGTGAGCCGTCCGGCAGTACAATTGCCGCCCTGCCGCCTTTTTTGAGCAGATGGATCATGAGGATTAGAAACAGGTCTGCTGATTCTTTTGTGCGATAAGTCCGTGGAAAATTATTTTCATTGTTGTTGGAGACCACTCCGCCAAAGGGAGGATTGGCGAGAATCACATCAACCCGGTCTTTTTGCCGGTATTCGGTTAATGGACGTGCCAGGGAATCACCATAATTGATATTGGGCAGATTAATATCATGCAGAATCAGGTTGGTATTGCCGAGCAGATAGGGCAGAGGTTTGTATTCCCAGCCCATGACATTATGCTGGATGGTATCACGCTCAGAAACTGTTTTTGCCGTGACTTTCAGATGTTCCAGAGCTGCGGTCAAAAATCCGCCTGTACCGCAGGCAGGGTCTAACACTTTTTCATGAAGTTTTGGATCGGTAAGTTCGGTCAGTAAGCCGGTAATAGCGCGTGGTGTATAGAATTCACCCAGCGTACCGGCGCTTTGCAGCTCACCCAAAAAGGTTTCGTAAATCTGCCCGAAAACCTGTTTATCTTTGCTGTTGTTAAAATCAATCTCATTGAGCTTGTTAATCACCTGACGCAGATGAATACCTGATTTCATATAATTATAATTACCTGCAAACACTTCATGCACCAGTATCGCCCGTTTATTGCCTATGGAAAGATCAATATCTGAAAGCGTTGGGAAAAGTTTACGATCAACAAATTCCAGAAGCTCATCCCCGGTCATTCCTTCGTCATAACCAGCCCATTCTTCCCAGTGCAGTTCTTCTGGAATGGGAGATGTGTAATCATCGGCAATAAGTTCCAGTTCTTTATCTTTGTCGCTGAATATTTTCAAAAACAACATCCAGCCTAATTGCAGAATACGCAATTCGTCACTGCCCGTGCCTGTATCCTGTCGCATAATGTTTCGTGCTGATTTTACAATACCACTGATATTTGCCATAATTACTATGCCGCCTTATAAATTTCCTGTTCCAGTTCTGATAGTGCTTTAATATATTGTTTTTTTCCGCCAAATAATTTGACAATCTCAACGGGTGAGCCAAATTGATTAAGCGGATTGACTTGCAGTATTTTCATGTCCTCTATGTTTTCAATGCCTTCATCGGCATATTTATCAAGCAATGCCTCTAATACCTTGCGTGCCTGCTCTTTGTACTTTGTGAAATAGTCTCGTTTTTTTACCCTGTTGGCACGCTCCTTTCGTGTTAGTGGTGGCTGGTCAAATGCGGTGTGACAGATCATGTCGAAAATATTCATCTCTTTATTTATGGCTTCTTTGAGGTTTTCAAAAACAACTCCCTGTTCTGTAAGCTCTTCTATGATTACTTGCTTTTTATCGGTCTTATTCCATTTATTAAGAAAGTTGTCCAGAGACTGGTATTGTTCGCGAATTTTTTGCCGTGTGTAATCTTTGAGGCTGCCGGTAATGAGCTTGCCGTTGCCATCCATATATTGTATGCGTTCATTCAGGATCGCTACATTAACACCGTTGACGTAATATTTGGCCGGCGGTTCAGCAATGATACCACATCAACGCAGAAGATAATGGTTTTATCAAAGCGATTGGTTTTCTTGAGATATTGCGTAACCTTCTTTGCAACAGTTTCTGTACGCTCATCAATCACAAGGTTTTTATCAAAATCTTTGCGGTTGTAGATACGGTCTTCAACAAATAGACCTTGTTTGTCGATTTTCCCTTGCTCTGGCCTCCAGCCCTCCAGATCTACATTCAAACCCACTCGCAACACTTTATAAGGAGCAAGAAATCCGTCTTGAATGCCTTGCTTGAGTGAGTAGGTATAGATGGGATCTCCAAAATATTC
>JAYEFW010000080.1:0-4668 GCA_034658795.1 Thermodesulfobacteriota bacterium | reverse complement strand
ATAAGCATCTCGGTTGATGTTATTGTAATGCCATTATGCCGCATTCTGTTTAAGGCAATCTCCCAATCATAAGTAGAACGAGATGATGTAGCATCACTTACCACATGGACCGTGTAGTCGGATGTTGCGTACAAAGCTGTTTGCGCCACACAAATGTGAGCTTCAAGACCAGTGATAATAAGGGTATTTCTATTGAGCCGGCGTATATGTTCACCAAATTCTTCGGCTCCGAAACAACTAAATGTTGTCTTTGAGATCGGCTGGATGTCCGGTATTTCCCCTTGTATTTCCGCCACGGTTTCCCCGAGCTTTTGCTGCTCGGTGAGGACAATAGGAAACCCAAGAATTTTAGAAAACTTGATAAGCTTAACTATATTTTCGATGACTCGGCCGGCTTCTGCGATAACAGGCACCAGTTTTTGTTGGACATCAATTATAACTAATGCACAATCTTTGCTGCTCACCAATGGTGCAGCGGATGGATTCATTTTTTCAACCTCCTTGTACTCCCGCGATTCTAACAAGTTGCCCCAGAGTCTTTACACCGTTTTCATTCAATATATTGATAAAACGTTGAAAAAGCAATGCCGTAGACAGGGCGTCGCCAAAGGCGGTGTGACGATCATTGGCGGTAATGCCAAAGTGTACGGCTATGGCGTCAAAGCGTGTATCATGACAGCTTTCAGAAGCTATGAGTTCTACCTCCTCCATGCGCCTGATCCAGGCAGCGACCAGGGCGGTGTCAATGACACGGTTCTGAACAGGAAATCCAAAACAACTTTGCATGGCATGATTTAGAAACTTCATATCAAAAGAAGCGTGATGGGCCAATATGACATCGCACTCTATATAAGCCAAAAACTTCAAAAGAATATCCGAAATGTGCGGCCTGGCACTTGCAATGTCCGGCGTAATGCCGTGAATAAAGATGGAAGAGGTCGGGATAGAGCCTTTGGGATCGATTAACTCGTAGAAGGCATCTCCCAGATGAATTCTGCCTCCCGTCATCTTGACTGCTCCGAGGGAAAGAAGTCGGTCACCTTCTTCGAGATGAAGACCAGTTGTTTCTGTATCAAAGATGACAAAGGAATTATTTGAAATGAGTGTCTCGGGCTGATATGCCTCTTTGACCTCCAATTGTTTGCGAAGAGACTCGGGCATTTCGTCCCTGCCTGTGTGCCGAACATACATCTTTCGCAGCTTTTTAGTCTTGAGGAAGTTTAACATGGTTTAACATAGGAACTATATGCTTTCAGGGAAACGCACTGTTAATTCGCCTTGCAGATCTCTAATCACATGAAATGCCTCGATAAGGGATTTTCTCTGAAGTTTGGACAGGGCTTTAGGGTTGATATAATCAGTCGGTTCTATTTCCTTTTCCTTTTGCATTATGTGGTGATTTATTTTGAGGAACATAATGAAATTAAACGCCTCCTTAATATCTTCTGCCATATCTTTGGAAAGCAATTTCTTGCGGGTAATAGCTTCCAGTCTATTCAAGGTGTTGGTAGCGTTGATTTGCTCACTTAAGCTGAGTACACGAATGGCATCGACCACAGGGACCAGTCCGCTCATTTTTAGATTGAGTTCATTCTTGTAGTCACCGGTCTTTTCAACCACAAGCGCCCTGAGAAAACCGATGGGCGGTCCGTTATAAAGAGCGTTGGTGCTAAGATGTCTTAAAAAAGCTCTATTCTTTTCAATGTTGTGATTCAAAAAAGTCTGAAGTTTTTGGGCCAGTACAGCGTCGCCTGCAAGGGGGCGAAAATCGAAAAAAATTGTACAGTTTCTCAGGTCTTCAGGCGATGCTTTGTTGATCCATGATGAAAAGTAATGTTTCCAAACTGTTTCCGGCTGGCACCATTGTGGGTTGCTGGCCATAATACCTCCTTTGCATAGCGGAAAGCCACAGATTTCCAGGCCGGAAACAACACCTTGAGATAGACGAAGAAAGTACTTGTGGATATCCTGCTCTGAGCCAGGCTCCGGATCAGAATAAATGATAGCATTATCCTGATCTGTTCTCAGTGTTTGCTCTTTGCGGCCTTCACTGCCCAGAGCAAGCCAGCAGTAAGGAACAGGAGGATGCCCTATACCTTCTTCGCTCAGAGCTTCCTCTGTTAAGACGATGATCTTTCGTGTCAGGTGGTCATTGCACTCAGAAACAACGGCTGCGATTTCTTTTGAGGATGCACCGGAACTGAGAAGTCTCTTGACCATTTGGTCCATGGCATTAACCAGCCGTGCAACCCCTTGAACGGTTGTCTGCTTTTGAATGTCATTAATCACAGCAAGGGGATTAGATCCCTGGAGTATGATCAGGTCATGCTGCGAGATAATGCCTGAAAGCGACATTCCCTCAACAACACAGATGTGATGACAATTAAACCGGGCCATTTTAAAAAGGACGTTGAAACATAGTTCCTCTGGTGCAACGGAAAAAACAGGTGCACTCATGATCGTTCTAATTGGTTCGGATCCTGTCTTTCCTTTTGCAAGAATTCGATCTGTCATGTCGCTTTTGGTAACAATCCCCTGAGGGCGATTCTGAACATCAACCACAACAATGGAACCACACCCCTCACGGGCCATCAATTTGGCTACAAAAGAGGTTTCCTGATAAGGTAAGCATGTTAGCGGTTTCCGTTTGACCAGGTCGCCGGCCGTGACATTGAACAAGTAGTCGTCTGATCGGAAGATCACTGTATCCGATACCCCGCGAGGCGCAAAAATACCCGTCCGGGCCTTTTTCAGCCGGTACGCAAGCCTGGATACCTGGAGGGCAAAATATTCGTGAAACCCTGCATGGTTTTGCATCAGCTCATCAAAGGTCTCCCTGGGAAGTAAATAGCATACCGTATCTTCGTATGCCCGGACATTGAATTCAGGGCCTGTCCTGTTGATAAGGGAAGCGCCTCCGAAAAAATCGTTCTCGGCTTTATATTCCAGAAAGATATCCACGCCATCCTTGCGAACAGTTTTCTCCACTGCGCCGGTCTGAATAATATAGAGATAATCACACGAAGAGCCATTCTGCTCAAGGATTAAGCTTTCTCTGGGGAAATAATCAATTGATATTTTTTGGGGAAGGCCGCTTAGAACTTCCCGGGGAAGCTCATTAAAAGGGACAATGCCGCGAAGAAACTCAATAATTTTGTTGTAAGGAATTTCAACCATTTTCTGTTGTTTGTTGTGTCTTCAGTGTTTCCTCCAAAAATTTAACTCTTTCTTGCAAATCCGGGGTCTTGGGTTTATTATGAAGAAACCTTTCCATGAAACCCGGGCCTTTTCCTGTTTCAGGGTTAATGGATAAGGCCTTTTGGTAGTCAAAAAGGGCTTCTTTGTGTCTGCCCAAATGATCGTATGCAATGCCGCGATTTGCATACGCAATGGCAAGTGTCCTGTCGTTTTGAATCGCCCTTGTAAAATCGACAACAGCTTTCTTATACTGCTCCAGGCAGATATAAGCAATACCACGGGTCAGATAGCCCTCAGCCTTTTCAGGCTCCCTGGAAACAGCCTCTGTAAAAAGATCGGCCGCCTTTTGGTACTTCTTTTTTTCCAGAAGACGATTGCCGTCAAGCAAAAGAGCCCGATAAACCTTTTCATGCTGGTCTATCGGGCTGTTTTGCTCGTTGCATCCAGGGCTGAGGCATACAACTACTGCCAGGGCGATAACCCTCAAAATATTCATTATTAGGTTAGTGGTTCGCTCCATCTCCTCACCCTTCACCAGTAACACTTCACAGTTGTCGGTTCACAGTTTTATGTCTTGAACAGCCGTAAACCGTGAACTGTTAACCGTGAACTGTTTCCTTCACCAAAAAATCAGAAGTTGTAGAATGTCGACAGGGTGTAACGCATTCCCGCGTCGGTGCTACTAAAACGCTCAGTTTCCACGTACATAATTTCCGCGCCGACCTTTACCCCTTTGGTAACTTTATACCAGGTATTTAGAAACGCGATGGAATTCTTGGTAAACTGCCTGTCACCTAAGCTTCCCCTCATTGTTTTCATGTCATCATTCCTGGGATCGTCAATACCGTATCCAGCAGAAACAGTGATATCATCGGTAGCATTTGCGGTCAGGCTGATAAAACCACCTATTGCTTCTATTTCCTTTGGATTATTTGGGTCACTATCGTTTACACCCATTTCATAGCGGAGAAAATCTTTATCCAGAGCTTCTCCCCAAAATCCTTCAGCCTTGAGCAGAACAGGCCCCAAGTTTAATTTGAGTTCTAATGCAGCTAAGAATCTATCTATATCCTTGCCGGTCTGGCCGTATTCATTGCTCTGATAACCACCACCCAGGGCAACGAGGTTGCCATCTCCGAAATTATAGGCAACCCGGCCAAGAAACCACGGCATCCTTTCTTCTTCTTCAGTATCAATCCTGCGGTGCTTCATCGCGGATAAAAGGAGTTCCACGTCGCCCAGTTTTTGGCGAAGCGTAACCTGGGGTACACGCCACCACAGGTTGCCGGCAGCGGTCAGGACACCGAAATCAATGGTAGCCGGATTCTGCTGGGCCACGGGAATCCAATCCTGTCCAGCCCGAAGGCTTGTGCCGGATGAATTGTTTGCCAGATCTATATATCCGAGGCGCATGCGGGGAATCAGGTTGTTGCCTGAATTGGTGCCGTAAAAATCAATTTCAAAACGGCC
>JAYEFW010000079.1:0-4680 GCA_034658795.1 Thermodesulfobacteriota bacterium | reverse complement strand
GTACTGGGATCAGGCATAGAAAATATCTCTAATGAACCCGGAAAATATGGAGCAGACAGAATAATTGTTGTCGATAATCAGGCTTTAAGTGAATATATGACCGATGCATATACTAATGTAGTCGCTGATATTGTAAACAAAGAAAATCCGTCTGTGCTGATTATGGGTGCGTCCTCTCAAGGGAAGGATCTTTCTGCGCGTCTATCCGCGCGTCTTAATGCTCCACTGGCTGTAGATTGTGTGGATATTCGTGTTGAGAATGGAAATATTATTGCTACACGCCCAATGTACGGGGGAAAAATCCTGGCTGATTTGGCACTAGAGGGAAAGCCGCAGATTGTTGCTGTTCGGCCCAATGCGATGAGCATTGTTAAATCTTCCGGAGCCGGAGAAATAGAGAAACTCGATATAGATGTGGGTAAAACCGATCTGATATTTGTTGAAAAGCAATTGGATACAGACAAGGTTGAGCTTACAGAAGCGGATGTAGTTGTATCGGGCGGCAGAGGAATGGGAGGACCTGATTTTTCTGTGATAGAAGAATTGGCGGAATTGCTGGGTGGTGCTGTGGGTGCGTCGCGATCTGTAGTTGATGAGGGATGGCGAGCTGCTTCAGACCAGATTGGACAAACAGGCAAAGTTGTTTCACCCAATCTTTATATTGCCTGTGGAATATCCGGGGCCATACAGCATCTCGCAGGCATGTCCACATCAAAAGTTATTGTTGCTGTAAACAAGGATGCTGAAGCGCCTATATTTTCAAAGGCTGATTACGGAATTGTCGGCGATTTATTTGAGTATGTTCCTTTAATTACGGAAGAGATAAAAAAAATAAAAAAATAACCTTTTGTCCCGTCGTGTTTTAAATGAAGCTGCATTTGGTAAGTTTAGGTTGCGCAAAAAATCTTATTGATAGCGAGGTTATGCTTGGACGTCTTGTTAACGCAGGTTGGGCAATTACAGATGATCCTGCTGAAGCAGAGATAATTATTGTTAATACCTGTAGCTTTATTGAACCGGCAGTCAATGAATCAATAGATACCATCCTTGAGCTGGCAAAGTTTAAAGAGACCGGAACTTGCCGACACCTCGTTGTTACAGGATGCCTTCCCGAACGTTTCAGAGAAGAAATAGTACATGCCCTGCCTGAGGTTGATATCTTCCTGGGTACAGGTGCTTTTGACAGAATTGTCCAGGCAGTCAAAGGTTCTTCAGATTTTTCAAAATGTCTTCTCCCAGATCCCAATTTATTAACAATGCAGGGTAAAGAAGAGCTCAGGATTCGAAGTTCATCCCATATCGCCTATATCAAAATTGCGGAAGGATGCAGCAGGCATTGTACATATTGTATTATTCCCAGGCTGCGGGGGAAATACAGAAGCCGCAATCATGATGATATTATCGCAGAAGCGCGTTCGCTTGTTCTGTCTGGCGTAAAAGAACTGATAATTGTTGCGCAGGATACAACGAGCTATGGTAAAGCTCTAAATATGTCCGTTGATTTAAGCAGACTGCTTGAAAGTATTTCAGATATATCTGATGATGTGTGGATAAGGCTTATGTATGGACATCCGGAAAGTATAGATGAATCAATTATAAAAACTGTTGCGAAATACGATAATATTTGCACTTATTTTGACATTCCGGTACAGCATGTCAGTAGTTCTGTTTTAAAAAGAATGCATAGAAAATATACACGTGATGACTTATACAGGTTGTTTGAAAAGATCAGAGAAACAGCACCTGATTGTGCCCTGCGAACAACAGCTATAGTGGGCTTTCCTGGAGAAACAGACAAGGACTTTCAACAGTTGTTTGATTTTGCAGAAGATATTTGCTTCGATCATCTTGGTGTTTTTATATATTCTGATTCTGACGATCTGCCGTCTCACAGACTTTCTAACCATGTTCCGAAAAACACAGCAAAAAAAAGACATGATCGGCTAATGTCTCGCCAGGCAGATATATCTTTGAAAAATAACCAAAAACACATAGGAAGAGTTCTGAACATTCTGGTGGAAGAGAAAGCAGAAAACAATCTATTTATCGGCCGAACATATTTTCAGGCTCCGGAAGTAGATGGAATTACATATATTAATTCAAATCAGTTACAGCCGGGCAGCTTTGCCGGCATAAAAATTACAGATGCTTTTGAATATGATCTGGTTGGGAAAACAGTGTGAGCGACCTGAAAAATAAAATACTTTCCATGGCAAGTGAAGATCTTGCGGAAATTGAACACGCACTTAAACAGAATTTAAGTCCGTATCTTGATCTGGTTGCAGAAGTGGCAAGTCATATATTATTTTCAGGAGGCAAGAGATTAAGGCCACTGCTGACGATTCTTTCGGCAAGAATTTGTGGTTATAAAGGAAATATGGATAAAACTTATTCCACAATTTTTGAATATTTACATGCCGCCACCCTGCTGCATGACGATCTTGTTGATGGGGCATCTCTGCGGAGAGGAAAACCTGTGGCGCATTCAATATGGGGGAATCCTATTGCAGTTCTGACGGGAGATTTCCTTTTAGGGCGTTCTCTCTCAATTGCGGCTGAAACCGGGCTTCCCAAGGTAATTAAAATTATTACAAAAATTACCGAGGACATGTCCCAGGGAGAAATACACCAGTTAATTAGAATGGGAAATTTAGACTTTACTGAAGATGAGTATATGGAGATAATCCGGCGCAAGACCGCTGTGCTCATGCAGGGAGCATGTTGGACAGGCGCCCTCATTGCAACTGCTTCGGAAAGAGAGGAAACAGCCCTTTCAGAATATGGCTTTAATCTGGGGATTGCTTTTCAGATGGCGGATGATCTGCTTGACTATACATCAGCTACAAGCATTCTTGGGAAGGAGATCGGAACAGACCTGAAAGAAGGAAAACTTACACTTCCTGTAATATATTCTTTAAAAGAAGTTAATTCTGACGATAGGATTATTATGGAAAAAATAGTTACCGATAAAAATTTTTCTTTTAATGATTTTGAAATATTGATAGGATTATTAGAAAAATGCGGTGGGCTTGAATATACAAAAAAACTTGCATCAAAATATATTGAAAAGGCGAAAAACTCTATTCTATTCTTTGAATCTTCTGAAACAAAAGAGTTACTTTTAAATATAGCAGATTATGCTCTGATTCGTAAGGCTTAATACATGTATCTTTTTTCATTGATTAAAAAATCGTTACTTATAATTTTTATACTTGCAGTTGCCGCAAACTTATCAGCTATTGTTAGTGCTGAGGAAAATGCTTCGGAAAAAATCATTGAGGTAATAGGAACGGGCGCAATTCAAGGTGGTGATGTTGCAAAAGCGAGGGATCGGGCGATTAAAAACAGCCTGGTTTCTGCGGTTGAGTTTGCTGTTGCGGACCTTTTGCCCATTGAGTCGATGATACAGAATTTTGAAACATTAAATGAAATTCTCTATGATAACTCTTCAGAATTCGTTGCAGACTACAAAGTCCTTACGGAATTAAAATCCGGAAGAACATACAGAGTACTTGTTCAGGCGACGGTATCAACCTCTGTAATCGAGCAGCAGTTGATGCACGCAGGCATAAAGGTTTGCAAAAAAAACTTGCCTGAAATTCTTTTTTTTATTGCAGAACAAAATTTTAGCGACATCTCGCCACGTTACTGGTGGTCGGAAGATTTAACTTTTTTTAAAGGTTATACAGAGATTGCCATGACCGAGAAGATGTTGAAAAATGGGTTCTCTGTAATTGATCAAAAGAGTCTAATAATAAATGAAGAATTTGAAACTTTAAAAGATAAGGCTTATCTCAGCAACCAGGATGCTGTGAGCCTGGGAGCTATTTTGCAGGCAGATGTGGTAATAGCGGGAAATTCTAAAGCAGATATAGCTCCGAATATTATGGGAAAAAAAATAAAATCATTTAAGGCTATTGTGTCGGCCCGTGCATTGCGGACAGACACAGGAGAAGAAATTGCTTCTACCGCGCAGACCTCGGTTTCTGTTAATCAAGATAATATCGTGGGTGCAAGGGATGCTCTTTCTAATGCAGGATATCTTGCAGGCAGGGACCTGGCTTCACAGATAGTCAGGAAATGGCATGAAGAGGTTAAAAAAAACATTACAACTCTTGTGATCATTGTTGAGGGCACTAGAGATTTATCAAACTTTGTCATTTTTCGCGCTGAATTGAACAAAATACCTGGTGTTGATTCATTACAGACAAGCGAAATGAAAGCCGATGAGGCAACAATAGTTGTGGATTTTCAGGGAAATGCAAAGGAGCTTGCAGATGCCTTGATGTTGAAGAATTTTGAATCGTTTGGTATTAATATATATGAAATCTCTCAAAACCATTTAAGAATCAGACTTGTTTCGAGCTAAAATAAATTGACTATAAACATTCCTAATATTTTAACTGTCATCAGAATACTGCTGACTCCTCTTTTTGTTATTTTTCTGCTGAGAAATTTATTTTCATTTGCCCTTTTGGTCTTTACCATAGCTGCTATAAGCGACGCTTTAGACGGGCTTTTTGCAAGATATTTTAACCAGCATACTGCGTTAGGGGCTTACCTTGATCCTATAGCAGATAAGCTCCTTTTAACTTCGGCTTTTGTAAGCCTGGCAATTCTTAAAATAGTACCTGGCTGGCTGACGGTTATTGTAATAAGTCGTGATATTTTGATACTGCT
>JAYEFW010000078.1:0-4706 GCA_034658795.1 Thermodesulfobacteriota bacterium | reverse complement strand
AGCTGCTATGATCCTTCTTCAGATGGCCTGGCGTGCGGTGAGTGTGACAGTTGCATTATAAGAAAGCAGGGCTTTAAAGAAGCAGGCATTATTGACCCGACCCAATACATAATTTAATTATTTCCTTATATCAGAAATTTGAAAACTCAAAAGTAACTTGTTAACAATTAAATGCCCGCTGCCTCTGGTTAATCTCATATTTGAGTTTTCAAATTTCTGTATATTATTATGCTTGACATTAAGAAAAAAACATGTTCAATGCTTGAACACCTTGAATCAAATCTCTTCAGTGAGTTTCAATAAGCGCTCTGTAACCCACCAGGCGGAGCTATAGACTGCCACATATTAAATTTCACTGCGTTATCGGTCGTCGGCGTATTATACAATACAACCTTCTCCCTCTATCCTTGTATAATTTAATATGTGACAGTCTATATATGCGCTTTTGCCGAAATCCTTCTCTTAATCTTTTTCATTTTATCATGGATCATAAAGACATACGAACATTAAAACTTCTTGAAGAAATTGAGGAAAACCACGTTCAGAGCCAGCGGGAGCTTGCAAAAAAGCTGGATATTTCTCTGGGGCTTGTTAATTCGTTTATCAAACGTCTTGCTCACAAAGGTTTTTTCAAGATTGCAACCATCCCTAAGAATAGGGTAAGGTATATTCTTACGCCCGAAGGAGCTGTTGAAAAAACAAGGCTGGCATATAAGTATATCCAGCATTCATATAAGTTTTATAAGGATGCCCGCCACAAATTCCGTAAACTTTTTCAAAAACTTGAGGCAGAGAGAGTCGGTCGAATTGTTTTTTGCGGAGCAAGTGACTTTGCTGAAATTGCATATATATCTTTACAGGAGACATCCATTGAAATGGTTGCAGTTGTCGATATGTTAAAGGCAGGCGAACAGTTTTTGGGATATTCAGTTTTAGATCCTGTTTATCTTAACTCACTTTCATTTGACAGAATCCTTATTACCGCAATTGAATCAAGAGAGATAATTTTAGATGATATTATAGAAAAGGGAGTGCCCGCTAATAAGATAGTTACGATTTGAGAAGGTTTCAAAGGTCTCAATAGATGAAAGGACAATGTTTATGAAAAAAGCACTCATAACAGGAATCACAGGTCAAGATGGAGTTTACTTAGCTGAGTTTCTATTGAAAAAGGGCTACGAAGTACATGGTATTAAACGCAGGTCATCATCATTTAATACAGCAAGGGTAGATCACTTATATAAAGATCCGCATGAGCAAGATGTTCGTTTTTTTATGCATTATGGAGACTTAACAGACGCCACGAATCTTATACGCATAATCCAGGATGTGCAGCCTGACGAAATATATAATATGGCTGCTCAGAGTCATGTCCAGGTTTCCTTTGAAACAGCGGAGTATACTGCTAATGCCGACGCACTCGGGACATTACGCCTTTTGGAAGCAATAAGAATCCTTCACTTGGAAGATAAAACACGGTTTTATCAGGCCTCTACCAGTGAGCTCTATGGTAAGGTTCAGGAGACCCCTCAGTCTGAAAAAACACCTTTTTATCCGCGAAGTCCGTATGCAGCCGCAAAACTCTATGCGTACTGGATTACGGTTAACTATCGTGAAGCATATAATATTTTTGCCTGCAACGGGATTCTTTTCAACCATGAATCACCCGTGAGAGGTGAAACCTTTGTAACCCGTAAGATTACAAGGGCGGTGGCAAGAATAAAACTGGGATTGCAGGAAAAGTTGTATCTGGGATATCTGGATGCCAAGAGAGATTGGGGTTATGCCGGCGATTACGTAAAGGCTATGTGGCTGATGTTACAGCAGGAACAACCGGAAGACTATGTCGTTGCCACAGGAGAAGCCCATTCAGTAAGAGAGTTTGTGGAAAAAGCTTTTAAGGAGGTTGGGATAAAAGTTGTCTGGGAAGGAACTGGTGTAGAAGAAGCAGGTAAAGATAAAGAGACCGGGAAAATCCTTGTACAGATAGATCCACGTTATTTCAGGCCCACGGATGTGGGCTTCCTTCAGGGTGATTCCACAAAGGCCCGCACAAAACTGGGTTGGGAACCTAAAGTATTATTTGATGAATTGATAAAGATTATGGTTCGAGAAGACCTTCAAGAGGCAGAGAAAGACAGGTTTTGCCAAACCGCCGGCTTCCGTATGTTAAATCAATATGAATAGTCCTGACAACCCGGACAAACTCAAGGCTGAAGAAAAATCTTAAAAATCCTTTCTAACATAATAGAGGTAATTTAGCTATGGATAAAAACTCAAAGATATATGTTGCCGGACATCGCGGTCTTGTCGGCTCGGCAATTATGCGAAGACTTAAAGCTGAGGGTTACAAAAACCTCCTCATTCATACGCATGCGGAACTGGACCTCACGAGACAGGAGAAGGTAGAAGAATTCTTTCATGAAGAGAGACCTGACTATGTGTTTCTTGCTGCTGCAAGGGTAGGGGGTATTTATGCCAATAACACCTACCCGGCTGAATTTATTTATAGCAATCTTACTATTCAAACCAATATCATACATGCTTCTTATGTTTTTAAAGTCAAAAAAATGCTTTTCCTGGGCAGCTCATGCATCTATCCTAAAAACTGCCCTCAGCCCATGAAAGAAGAATACCTTCTTGGCGGGCCTTTGGAACCAACCAACGAACCTTACGCTGTAGCCAAAATCGCTGGAATAAAGATGTGCCAGGCTTATAACCGGCAATATGGAACCAACTTTTTGAGTGTCATGCCCACGAACCTCTATGGGCCAAATGATAATTTTGATCTAAAAACAAGTCACGTGCTCCCTGCACTCATTAGAAAGTTTCACGAAGCCAAGACAGAAGGTCTATCAGAGGTGGTAATTTGGGGTACAGGATCTCCTATGCGGGAATTTTTACATGTAGATGACCTTGCTGATGCATGTTTGTTTCTTATGAAGAATTACAGCGAAAACAAAATCATCAATATTGGTGTTGGCAAAGACCAAACTATCCGTGAGTTGGCTGAGATAATTGCAGGGCTTACGGGATTTAAAGGAAGCATTAGCTTTGACACCGGCAAGCCTGACGGCACTCCTGTGAAACGTCTCGATGTCTCTAAAATAAACTCTATTGGCTGGCGGGCAAGAATCGGCTTGGAACAAGGGATAGCAGAAACATATAAATGGTATGCGAAAAACGTTTACAAGGCCTGATGCTTTATGCCCTCTGCGACATGTTTAATCCCGTAGAAAAGTAAAAAATTTCTGGGTAGCTCTGCGGTGAAAAATAAGCTACAGAATTAAAAACTCATGGAGAAAAAAATGACTACTCACCCTCAACAGCCAAATCCCATACAACACGACTATTACCCCGATGATGAAATCGAACTCATCGACTACCTGCGTGTGCTATGGAAATGGAAGGTTTTTATACTCCTTATAGTTATTTTGTGCGTAGGAGTAGCTGTGGGATTAACACTTGTTAAATATCCTGCAAGGCAAATAACAGAGTGCATTATTTCTCTAAATTTTCCAGGGATAGAAAAGCACAAAAATCCGGATAATACGCTGTTCAGCAAGGAGCAGATTATTACTCCTGCTATTTTAACAAGAGCGATCGTCTTCCTTCAAAAAAAAGACAAGAGTTTAGAAGATATAAGAGGAATGATAGACATAAAAGCCGTAATACCGCTTGAGGTTCAAGAGAAGAAAGAATTATATTTCCCCAATCAATTTAGCTTAACCCTTACCCTGGAACGATACGAAATTTTTTCGATAAAAGAAAAAAACCAGATTTTACTGTCAATAGTGGATGAATACAGAAAAGACTTTGAGAAAAAATACGGAGAAGAGCCATTGGTGGTGATTGAATTTCCTGACAATTTTCTTGCAGATTTAGACTATCTTGATGTGATTAATACCTTTAACGTCAGAGCACATAGCTTTATTGATTTTTTGGATTCCAAGATAGCAAAGGCCGGGTTTTTCAGGTCGCAGAAAACAAGCGATTCATTCATAGATATAAAAAATGATCTCGAATTGCTCAATGATATTGAAATTAACAAAACAGAGGCAGCTATTAAAACATTAAAACTTACTAAGAATAAAGAGAATCTTATTAATTTATACAGACATAAAATAAGAACAATTGATGTTGAAAGAAAAAAGAAAGAAAAGGAGGCATTGATTGCCAGGAACTTATTGAAGGATATGAAACATCTAAGAAGATACGAGACATCAAAGAGCGCAGGTAGCGAAAAAGGAGAGACAAATCTCGTTCTTGATACTTCCTTTATCAAGAACCTGGTCAAGGAGGATTCTTCTTCATTTCTTTTAAAGACTGCTCTGGAGGCAGGGGTAAATGCAAAAAATTTAGAGGTTGATAAAGAATACCTGGAAGAAGAGATTGTTTTTTTAAAGGTAAAGGAAAAGGTAAAGGAAAAGGTAAATATTGCCTTTGTAGAGACAAATCTAAAGAATATAGAGGATAAAATTATTGCTTTGTCAAAAAGGGCAAATGAGTTGAATATGGAATATCTTAGCAGGGTAGTAAGCAATGCTGTTCAGGTTGTAAGGGGTCCTGAAACCAGCTCAGTGAGGTCAAAAAGCGTGAAAAATATCGTTCTGCTTGCAAGTGTAGTTGCGTTATTCATGGCTGTTTTTCTTGCCTTCTTTATCGAATACATAAAAAATGCATCAAAATCATCTCCTGCAAACAAA
>JAYEFW010000077.1:1283-4729 GCA_034658795.1 Thermodesulfobacteriota bacterium | reverse complement strand
TATTCTTATATGAAACTAAAAAAACTGGAACTTACAGGATTTAAATCATTTTCTGAAAAATCCAGTATTGAATTTCCTGTCGGCGTTTCTGCAGTTGTAGGGCCCAATGGTTGCGGCAAGAGCAATATTGTTGACGCACTTAGATGGGTTATGGGGGAACAAAGTGTTAAGCAGCTTCGCGGCAAGGCGATGGAAGATGTCATATTTGCCGGCTCTAACGGGAAACCACAGCTTAACATGGCCGAGGTATGCTTAACGCTTTTAAATGACAACGGTACTGCTCCGGAGGAATTAAAGGACTTCACTGAAATAATGTTAACCAGGCGGCTTTACCGTTCTGGTGAAAGTGGATATTTCATCAACAAGCAACCGTGCAGATTAAAGGATATACATAATATTTTCCTGGGAAGCGGCCTTGGAACAAAATCATATTCAATAATTCAGCAGGGAAATATTGGAGCTATTACTGAGGCAGGACCTGAAGAAAGAAGGTTTTTTATTGAGGAGGCCGCAGGAATTACCAGATATAAAACCCGAAAAAAAGAAGCTCTAAGCAAAGTTCAGGCCACAAAGCAGAACCTTCTGCGCATAAATGATATAATTAATGAAGTACAAAAGCAGATGGCCGGCCTTAAACGCCAGGTTAAAAAAGCCGAAATCTACAAAAATTATCAAAAGCGCATAAGGGAACTGGATATCCTGATTTCTCTTGCAAAATTTGATGATTACTCTTACCAAATCCGCCAAACCGAGTCTCTATTAAAAGATCTTAATGATACAGACATAGAGCATGCATCCCAAATAAAAAAACTTGACGCTGCTGTTGAAGATATAAAATTTCGACTCTCACAAAAAGAACAGGAAATCTCGGAACAAAAATCTCAAAAATTCGAAATGCATCGAAGCATAGACAGAATAGAAAACGATCTTACACATCTTCGCAGAGAGATGGAGAATTTTTCCAGCGAAGCCATAAGGCTTGAATCTGCAAGAACGGAAATAGAAGAAAAAAACAAAAACATTATCACCGAGATTGCCCAAGTAAAAACTCAGAACGCAAAACTTAAAGACAATATAACCGATGTGGAATCAAGTCTTGAGCAGGAACGATCCGCATCGCAAAAAACAAGAGATCAATTGTCTGAGCTGACAAAGAGACTCGAAAATTATAAAACACATCTAATGGAGCTGGTTGCCAAAGAAGCACGATACAAAAATATCTATCAAAATGCGGCAAGCAACAAGGAGAACATAAAGAGACGGTTAAAAATAATAGATGAAGAAGAAGTTAGAGCAAAGAAGAAGTTAAAGGAAGCACAAAAGTATTCCATAAAAGCCAAAGAGTATCTGAGAGAATTAAAACTGGAAATAAATGGCCTGAATGAAAGCATTGAAATCAAACAGGAAGGACTTGAGCGGAAAAGCAGGGAGCTTGGCAATAAGGTTAAACTCGTGCAGACAATTGAACTTGAAAAAAATAAGCTAAAATCAAAATTTAATGCTTTAAAGAAAATGGCCGATAACTTTGAATGGTATAAGGATGGCGTCAAGGCCGTAATGAAAAAATATTTAAACAAGGAAACTACAAACAGCTTCCTGGAAAATGATGCTATTCTTGGCTTAATGGCGGATATTATCGAACCGGAGCCTTCTTTTGAAACCGCGGTGGAAGCTGCTCTTGGAGAATCATTACAGTACATACTGGTTAAGGATCAAAAAACGGGACTTGACGCTATAAACTATCTCCAGTCCAATAGCGCAGGCCGCAGTGGATTCATTCCTGTTTCATCCATTAAAAATACAGGACATAATCTTTCTGAAAATTCCAATACACAGGAATATCTTTTGAAACACATTGCAGTAAAACCAGGGTTTGAAAAAATTGCAGAATCTTTTTTAGAAAATGTAATCGTTACCACTGATATAGCAGAAGCAATAACGATAAATAAAAGCAATGACAATTGCCAAACAATTGTTACAAAAAACGGCGATATTATTTTCTCTCAGGGTATCATGATCGGCGGCAGCAAAGATAATTTATCAGGTATCCTTGCAAAAAAACAGGAACTAAAAGAACTTGAAGGCCTGATTGAAAGTATAAATAAAAAGCTGGAATCCACCAGTCTTGATAAAAAAGAACTTGAATCCGAAGTTCGCCTTATCGAAAGCGAGCTGCAAAAACTGATAGAAAATAAAAATAAAACCATCCAAAACAAGACCGAAGCAGAAAAAAGGCTTTATAAAGCAGACGAAGATGAAAAGTACGCACGCAAACACCTTGAAATAACAAGCCTGGAGCAGGAACATCTTATGGGAGAAGAGATTGATATTGATGAAGAGATGGCCAGGTATGACAAAGAACTTGCAGAAATAACCAGTGAAGTTGAAAATGCTCAGCACAAAGTCACAGAAACTTCAGGAAGAATCAGTTCCGCCTCTGATGAAATGGAAAATTTCAATCAAAGGATAATGGATCTTAAACTCAAGCTGACGGCCTTCAACGCCGGAATAGAAAACAATTATAATACATTAAAACGACTTGAAGAATTTAGAGATGAAGGGATAAAACAGTTCAAACAGCTTTCAGATGAGATTAACAAGAAGCATCAAAAAAGAACTAATTCAAAACAGAAGATTCACGAATATGAAAAAACTCTTCCCGTCATGTATAATGATATGACGCTCCTTGAACAGGAACTTGAAAGAAATGAGGCTGATTATCATGCTATTGACGACAGCCTTAAAGAAAATGATAATGTTATTACAAAGATACAAGACGAACGTGAAAAGACCTTGCAGAAAATTCGCCTGCTTGAGATAGAACGATCCCAAAGGTATATTAAACGGGAAAATATTACGAATCACTTAGAATCAGCCTATAGCATTTCGCTTTCCGATTTGAGATCGGAATTAAGCGATAAGGCGGAAAAGCAAGATATATCAATAGATGAAATGGAAGTTGAACTTTCCAGACTTAATGTGAAAATTGCTAATATAAGCGATGTAAATCTAGGCGCTATAAAGGAATATGAACAGCTAAAAGAACGCTTTGATTTTTTATCTGAGCAACGTGATGATCTTATTAAAGCGATTGATGATCTCCATAAAGTTATAAAAAAGATTAATCGAATCACGCAGGAAAAATTCATAAAAACCTTTGATCTGGTTAATGAAAAGCTGAATGAGGTTTTTCAGCGTCTTTTTGATGGAGGCACGGCTCAACTTGTTTTAACTGAACCAGCCAAACCTCTTGAAACAGGCGTAGAATTCATGATTCATCCACCCGGGAAAAAAGTGACCAGAATGAGCCTTCTTTCAGGAGGAGAAAAAGCTCTTTCCGCAATTGCCTTTATCTTCTCTATATTTCTAATTAAGCCTGCATCTTTCTGTATCATGGATGAAATAGACGCGCCTCTTGATGAGGCCAATGTGTTTCGCTTTAATAA
>JAYEFW010000077.1:0-1183 GCA_034658795.1 Thermodesulfobacteriota bacterium | reverse complement strand
GAAGAACAGGATAATTCAGACTTATCGGGAAAAACATCTTTTTTTGAACGTTTAAAAAAAGGTCTTTCCAAAACCCGCGAAATTCTTTCAACAGACATAGATGAGCTCTTTACAGGGAAAAGAGAAATTGACGACAGTTTATTAGAAGAATTAGAAGAGCTTCTGATAACGTCGGATATTGGCGTGCAGACTTCAATGGAGCTTATTCAAAAAATTTCAAAAAAATCCTCTAAAATATCTGACGCCAATCAGCTTAAGAATGCCTTGAAAGAGGAAATGCTTTTACTTCTTAATCTGCAAACACAAAAGCAAATCCCTGAAGCTGATAACGCTAAGCCCAAAGTAATAATGGTAATCGGTATAAATGGTGTCGGCAAAACAACCACAATTGGAAAACTTGCAGCAAAATTTAACTCAGAAGGAAAGAAAGTATTGATAGCTGCTGCAGATACTTTCAGGGCTGCGGCTGTTGAGCAGCTTGTGATATGGGCTGACAGAGCAGATGCTCAAATAGTAAAGCACAAGGACAATGCTGACCCTGCTTCTGTTGCTTATGACAGCATTGAAGCCGCTATCGCAAGAGGTATGGATGTTGTTCTTGTAGATACTGCAGGAAGGCTTCATACCAAGGTAAATCTTATGGAGGAACTTAAAAAGATTAAACGAATCATATCGAAAAAGCTGGCAGGGGCACCGCATGAAATCCTTTTAGTTCTTGATGCAACAACAGGCCAAAATGCTTTGTCACAGGCAAAACTGTTTGATGATGCACTTGGAGTAACGGGGATAGCACTTACAAAGCTTGATGGAACTGCAAAAGGAGGTGTTGTTGTAAGTATTTGCAACACTCTCAAAATTCAACTGAAGTATATTGGTATTGGCGAAAACATAGATGACTTGCAAGACTTTAATTCAAAAGAGTTTGTGGACGCTCTTTTCTAAATTTCTGTTGTCATGCTCATATAATATAGAATTTTTAAAAAAAGGTTAGCCGCAAATATAGCCATATAACATGTTAACATTAAATATTATCAAAAAAGTCTTATATGATGCTGATTTGTGTTGACATTAAAAAACAGCATGTTATATGGAGCTGTTAAAAGAGGGGTTTGTATCGTTATTAATCAATAACAAAGAGGGGGTAATGACTATGACAAAAGCAGAATTAGTAGAAAAAATGGCA